>NZ_PVWF01000179.1 GCF_003003995.1 Pleurocapsa sp. CCALA 161
CCCTGTATGAGTATGTTTGACCCAAAGAGTGTTGTAGGCATCCCTGTCTAGTCCCGCAAAAGCGTACCGTTCAAATGAATCAATTATGGCTTTAATTTCTCGCTCAGTTGGAGCATCTTCTGGGGCAAAGCTGAGTACACCACTACGATACTTGTGCTTAAACTGAAGTGAATCAATTAAGCGACGGGTGATTACTGGATTACCTCTTATTACCAATGGTGCAGGAGAACGCGGTTTTTTGGTAGCAGGGTCATCTAATCGAGTGATATACTCGACGGGTCCTCTTCCTCCACCTGTACCCCTGGCAAAAAATTTAACCAGCACCTGACCTTAACTCCAACATTGCCGATTCAATTCTGGCAAGAGAAGCAACTACTTGAGTTACTTCTGCTGCACCTTTATAGGTATTAGCCCAACGAGCTATTTGATTGAGATTGTTACCAATACGAGCCACCTGTAAATTAAATTCTTGTCGTGACTTTTTGTCCGAAGCATACCCTGTAGAATATTTATTCAACAAGTCACGGGCAAGCTGCGAGGTTTTTAATCCACACGAATGAGCTTTTAGCTCCCAGTCGAGCTTTTCTGCATTAGTGGCTCTGATACCTATATGATTGGTTTTATTAACTTTAGTTGGCATAACAAATAAGTTTTTAAATAGATAAATTGACGAATAAACCATGTTTTGACCAAATCTCTTCTGGTTTTCGCCAGAAGGGGTCGAGGGGAATCCTTTCCCCCGCCAGCCCGACCTTTGTTACGAACAATGTAGTATTTTGTAAAACAAAAGGGTCGGCTGGCTTAGGCAGTCAATTATAGGTATTTGGTATTAGCTAAACCGAGGCTAACATCGGCAGTAACTAATTAGTTAAAGCTAAAAAAAAGATTTTAAGTGGTTTATAAAGTTTTGATTTTTAGAAAAAATACCTATCTAGATCGCTTTAGTTTTAATTGGGATTATTTATTCGCTGTGCTTATCCAAGCCAACAGCTAAAGATTGAGGTAAATTAGATGTTTTTTACTAGCTTTGGTCGAACGGTTCGTTACTTTATGTCGTATAGGCGTGCTAAACGTTATCGCTTATCGGCTTACTAACGGCTAGATCGAGCTATTAAATTAAGTTGTTTGGGGGATTAAATGCAGTTGAGTAACGTAAAATAACGAATAAAAACTATTAATACGCTTCGATTGCAGTTTATGTTTATAAATGTTTTTGGGCAATCTAAGATTGTAATTTAAAAATCTTTTATTAGATGAGCGTCGATCATATTGAGCAAGATAATTTAGCTGGGTCCTCACCAAAAGCTAAATCAAAACCGAAACCGATTCTCAAACTAGTTGTCGATCCTGGTACTTCACTGTCGAAGATTCTCTACATTGTCGATGAGGGTACGGTGAAGTGGATGACGATGGGAGCAGAGTACCTTACTTTACCGAGCGAAAGTGCTAAATCCCTGCCGATTGATTCGGGTATGGGACAACCTGAAGATAATGCTTGGGTGAGATTATCCAAATCAGGAGAATGTCATGCTGTGGGTTTTGTGGCGAGTAATTATCGGGCTACCGTCAGCATCAAAAAACTCAAGCATGAATCTCTACCGTTTAAGATTCTGGCTGCTGTTGGAGCGATCGCCCAAAGAGAAAAATTAGGTAACAGCTTTAAATTGAAGTTGGGAATCTTACTTCCTTATAGTGAATATCGCTTAGAACACGATTGGTCGAGTGAATTGAAAACGGCTCTGTCGAGTTTTTATTTTCAAGATCGACTATTCAAAGTTAAGCTGGCTAGTTTTTCATGTAAGCCTGAAGGGTATGGCATGGCTAAATTCATTTCTCGATGTGAATCAGCCGATTATTTTCATCAAGGCAATACGGCGGTAGTTATGCTCGGTTATCGTAATACTAGCTGTTTGTTTTTCCGTCGAGGAACGGTAAGTAAACCAGAGAGTGGGACGACGGATCTGGGATTCTATACTTTACTCGATAAATTAATTGAGAAAGTTCCTTCTCTTTCGCGGTCGGATATTTTAAAAGCGATGTCGAATGAATCTGAGGAGACTTACGGAAGAGTTGGTAATAATCAAACTTATTTTAGTTATAAAGAATCCCCAGCAACGATTAATTTTGCATCTTTAGTAAAATCTGCGACCTCTGAATTAGCGGAGGAAGAGACGGAAAAAATTAAGCTCAACTACGATATAAGTCTGAATGAATACTGGAGTCTGTTGAAGAATTGGTTAGAAGAAACTCTACCGCGAACAAAAGAGATTGACGCTTTTGTCTTGGGGGGTGGAAGTTACGATCTGCTCTCGGATCATTTTTCTCGCTACGTCAATTCTCTGTCGGCTAAATGTTTTGATACTGACTCGGCTAGCGAACTCAAAAAATATTTACTGTACGGCAAAGATCCCAGGAAGGAAAGGTTTATGAGAGATTCTTTGGCGGTTCGTTTTGCCGACGTTTGGGGATTTTTCGTGCCGTTTGTTAAATACGATCTCGATTTGATTTTAGACCGTAACACAGGAGAGGTGATTACTAATGGGAAATGATAAACATTTGAAACTCCGTGCAGCATCAACCAGTGGTCTGGGACGGGTTCTGGCTCACCTTCAACAAGGTCCTACAAATCAGCAAGATTTGGCATCGATTACTTTACAAAGTCGTTTTTTGCCCTTTGCGATGGACAAAGATGAGGCTGGATTCCGCTCCGTGGCGATTCGCTGTGCGACAGAATGCGAGGCATGGGCAAAAGCGATTCGCGAATATGCCGAACTGGGGATAATTCCTAATTTACCTGGTGTGGTAAAGGGTCAAGATGATTCAATAACTCATGATTCTATTGGCGAGGAGTCCGTTGATGGGGAATTTGAGTCCGATGAAGAAGTTGAGGTAGATGAAGTTGATGATTTGGGATTTTGAGTTTCTGTTTGTGCGCACAGTTAAACCGCATATGCGGTATCTTTTAGAATAAACGATCTCCTTGAATAACGCGAGGTACGAGCGTTTTGAATAATTTAATCTGACCAAACTGTGGGACAGATAATTTTTGCCGATTCATCACTCAAATAAAAGCTCTTTACTGGGTTATTAGATTTAGAGCAGCGCAGAGGCTCGACTTGTTTGTGATAAGGATTCCAAACCGCCACGACATCTCGCTTCTGCTTTTTGCGAATTAGTTGGCAGTTAATATGAACCGTTTGCAACCAGACAATCAAAGCACTGTGTAACTGCGCCGTGACTTCAATTGAAGAACGCTCATATAAATCTTTTATTTTGCGCTTTAATTCAAGTTTGGTAGCATTAATCCGGTTTTTTTCTCCTTCTTTCTCTTCTCCCTCTAGCTTTCTTTTTTTAATTTTTGCTTTAATTTCCCCGATAATGTCTTGGTAATACTCGGTGATTCGCTTCTCATCTCGTTGCAGTTGGCGTTGATTTTTTTGTCGCCAGGGAATTAATTCTCTCTCAATTAGTTGCTCGGAGTGCTGCGTACCTATTTGGAGTAATTCTGGATAATTAATAGCCTGAGCGTCTTCAATTGAGGGTGAGCTTCGGCGGTCAACCGTCCACAATAAAGCATCACCAAGGTCAACTCCCGTAACCCCTGTAATCCCATTGAGCCAAAAAGACACCATTCCCAAGCGTTTTTCCGATGCTTCGGCGGTGTAGTTGACATTAAACAAGACATAAGGAGTAATAGCAGGTACAGCATTCTGTACCCGAATCAAGCCATTTTGAGGACATAGGGTATCCGTTACCAATTTCTCAAAACCGCTCTGTTTCAAATAGCCGTCATATTTAATCCCATAGCTTGCCACATAACCACTGTTGGACAATAACCCCTCAAATCGTTCTAGAATATCTGAATTGTAGGTCACAAAATAACTGCTGCTACCATTGGTATCAGCATTGGTAGTAAAAGTGACTAATTCCCCTACCTCTAAAGCCCTAGCGATTTTTTGGGGTAACAAAACCTCCAGACTTCGATCCGAAGTCCACTCAGCTACTCCACCCTGAACTGCAACCATTTGGTTAATTGTATCGAGTATTTTATTATCCATTTATTTACTGGTCACTGGTCACTGGTCACTGGTCACTGGATTAGGCTTCAAATTCATCGCCAAACAACTGTTCGTCAAATTCCTGTATTTCTTGATAGCTGTGTTTGGCATCTAGCAATTGCTGACCTAAATTACCAAAAGCTGTGTTTAGTTGTTTTGGCTTTTCGTTGGCTAACCAGAGGTCGATAACGGTTTCGCTAAAGTCAAATTCATCTCCCATATTACCTAAAATAGTTTCGATTTCTCCTACCACTAACTCAAACATATTGATTTTGTCGTGGAGTATTTTCAGGATATAGGCTTCGATACTTCCCGCGATCGCAAAGTTAAAGATAAACACATCCTGGGTTTGTCCAATACGATGCAGGCGACCAATACGCTGCTCGATTTTCATCGGATTCCAGGGCAGGTCGTAATTGACAATAGTGTTGGCAAACTGTAGATTGCGTCCTTCTCCCCCTGTTTCTGAAGCTAACATTACGGGAACTTCTTCTCTAAAGCGATCAATCGCTGCATCTTTAGCTTTTAAGGACATCGAACCGCGAAAACAAGTATGGGGAATATTATGCTTTTCTAAATATTTAGATAAATAGGACATGGTGGCCTTGTAATTAATAAACACCAGGGTCTTTTGAGTCGATTTTTTGAGTAAATCTACCAGTTGCTTGGCTTTTTCAAAATCACAAATGCCTTTAGCTCTTTTAAGCAGGAATGCCAGTTCGTCATGGTCGAATCTTTTTTGAAGTCCTTTGATTGTTTCCGTTAAAGCAATAGGACTACTCCCTACTCGCATCAGCAAATTATTACGAGTTAATTTATCAATGCCCCCAGGGTGTTGACGCAGATATCGATCAATTGCTCTATACAACTCCAGTTCTTTTGCCCCTGGAGTAACGGTAATTGTCGTGGCAAAACGCTTGGGGAGTTTTACATCGACCACCGAACGGGTATTCCTGACCATCACTTCTCGCATCAGTTGGCGCAGTTTGGCGGGGTTTTTCGGCACTCGTCCATTCTTTGAACCAACATACTCAAGTTTGAACTGAGCTTCGGTATGCAGCAGCCCTGGTTTAAGAAGAGTCAGGAGATTAAACAGTTCTACCAGATTGTTTTGGACTGGGGTGGCGGTTAACATCAGGATAAATCGCTTTTTGATGGCATTAACCAGCTTCCAGTTGAGGGTACGTTTATTTTTTAGGTGGTGAGCTTCATCAACGATGACTAAATCCCAGTCACGGGCGGTAACGTATTTAAAATGACTTTTGTGCTTGGCGGTATTAATCGATGCCACGATGCGGTCGTTGAGCTGCCAAAATTCTTCGGGGCTTGAATCGCGTTCGTCGGTAGTAATGGTAGGAATGGCAAATTTTTCATCCAGTTCCATCTGCCATTGGGATACTAGGGTAGCAGGAGTTAATACCAACAGGGATTTGATTTGTCCCCTGGCTAAATATTCTTTACAGATTATGGCAGCTTCAATGGTTTTGCCTAACCCTACTTCATCCGACAACATAGCTCGACCACCAAACTGTTTGATTACTTTTTTGGCGGTTTCAATTTGATACCAATGTTTGTCGATATGATGTAGAGCAGGCAGACAAACCAACTGGTCATAATCGGCGAGAACTTTGAGTAGAAACAGAGACTTACGGGCTTCGTAGTGAGAAAGCTCGCCCTGTTGCTGGTTCTTAAAAGCGTTTGCTGCTGCACTTTCGACAAATCGGAAGGAGTAGAGGTCTGACATTAGGGGTGAAATTTAGTGACCAGTCATCGGTTATTAATTATCACCATAGCGAGTATTTTCCCGTTGTTTTCAATATTTAAACAAAAGTAAGCGATCGCTTAAATCCCTACAATCAATCCTACAATAGTAGTAAGCTATCACTTTGACCAAATCAGCAACCGTGAAATTTGTAAAGCATGATTTTTTTAAATAATTCAATGTCCGAGTATTTTTAGTTCGTATAACCGCGTTTAATTCTCTTTAAAAGATGTTTTTGATATTCTATTAATCCAGTCTGATAGTCGGGACATACTAAAGAATTTGAGCGACCAAAATCGAGTTTTACCGCACTACCCCAGGTTTTTAATACAATCCAATTACCAAAGAGGTCTTGGCACAGTTCAACAGTATAAAACCGAGTATCTTTTTGCCAAATTGAATGCTGCCAAAGTTCTAGTTGATTAAATCCGTGCTGCATACTGCGAGTACAGCGTTAGCTGTAGCGACCCGAAATCATAATCACTCCGACCCGCAATAATGTCGTTTTTGAGACCACAATAAATGACACTATAAAT
>NZ_PVWF01000047.1 GCF_003003995.1 Pleurocapsa sp. CCALA 161
TTTTAAAAACTTTGTACTAATCAATCAGTTTTGTAACGCACTTGAAACTTTAATTGATTACTTTCGCCAACAGTATCTTTTATACTTTCAACTCCGTTTGACTTCTACTAAAAGCAAAAGTGCAGCTAAAATCGACAAAATGCTGCCAAATAAGAAAGGAGCTTGGTAACTAACGTTTTCCCAGAGAAATCCTGCCATGAAATTGGCAGGAAAAAGGACTATTCCCGTAGCAAGAGCGATCGTTCCAAAAGCAGTACCTCTCAATTCAGCAGGTATGCGATCGCCGATGGCAGCCAAAAGTATTCCTTTACTCATACCTTGGTATAAGCCATAGCCTGCGAATAAACTCCAAATTTCCCAGGGAGTTCTGGCATAAGCAAATCCGAGATAAATTAGAGCATAGAGTAGAAATCCAGCAGTAATCAAACCATACCTACCCATTCGATCTGAGATTACGCCTGCGGGATAGGCACTCAGAAAGTAAGTAAAGTTCATCACCATAAAAGCCAGAGGAATAAATGTATTGTTAATTCCTACCTGTTGCGATCGCAATAATAAAAAAGCATCGCTAGAATTACCCAGATTAAAGATTAAAATTACGACTAGTAAGATCCAGTAACCTCGATCTAGATTTTGCCAATTTTGCCACTGTAGCGGATTTTGAGGATTTTTAGAAATCGAGTCTCGTTCTTTGATGCCAAAAATTAAGAGCAACACAGCTATTATCCCTGGTATGGTTGCCAGCCAAAATACGAGACGGAAATTTTGCCCCGAAACAGACATCAATGCTACCGCAATTAAAGGTCCTATAGCTGCACCAATTGTGTCTAGAGATTGACGCAAACCATAGGCAGCACCTCTTTGTTCTGGTAATGTGACATCCGCAACCAAAGCGTTACGGGGGGCGACTCTAATTCCTTTGCCAACGCGGTCGCCAAAACGACCGATTAATACCCATAATGGGCTATTTGCCAGAGCAAAAACAGGAACTACTAGAGCGGATAACCCGTACCCTGCGATCGCCAATTGTTTGCGTTTTCCCCAGTAGTCGCTCAAAGCTCCCGAAAAAACCTTGAGTACCGAAGCTGTAGATTCGGCGATACCTTCGATCGTACCTACCGTAATTAAATTAACTTCTAATACCGATACGAGAAATAAAGGCAGTAGTGATTGAATAATTTTAGAAGCCGTGTCGGTAAAAAGACTAACAAAACCTAGAATCCAAACATTACGGGGTATATTTTTGAGAGTAAAAGTTTTTGGCATAACTGAAATGTTGAATAAGCTAAACCAACACGGGGAGAAATCGCCCAACCGTCCAAATATTAACTATTTTTGATATTCATCACTACTCCAAGTACCTTCGACTGCCTCACCATCGGCAAAAGTATAAATACCGCTACCGTGTTTTTGACCGTTCAAAAATTCTCCTTGATAGGTGTCGCCACTGGAGTAGTCGCAAGTAGCCTGACCGCTCAACTGTCCATCTTGAAACGTCCCCTCGCAGCGATCGCCGTTAGCAAATGTATAAACACCCGTTCCGCTATACTTACCTGCTGCGAACTCTCCTTGATAAGTATTTCCCGAAGCTTCGGTAAACGTTCCCTGTCCTGAAAACTCTCCCTGACTCATCGCGCCTTGATACTTACTACCATCGGCAAACGTGTAAGTACCCGTTCCGTTAGGTTGTCCGCTAGCGAATTCTCCTTCATAGACATTCCCATCGGCATATTTCCTCACTCCCTGACCGCTAAATTCTCCTGCTTCAAAAGTTCCCTGATAGCTGCCACCACTAGCAAAAGTATAGGTTCCCTGTCCTGATGGCTTACCATTAGCAAATTTTCCTTGATAAGTATCACCATTGCTGTAGGTGCATTCGCCCTCACCGTTTAGTTGACCATTACTAACTGTTCCCGAACAACTGTCACCATTAGCATAAGTAAAAGTCCCTTGTCCCGATGGTTCGCCATCGGTAAACTGACCCTCGTATTTACCGCCATCAGCACCAATATAAACCCCCTGTCCGTTGGGTTGTCCCCCCGTAAATTCTCCCTCGTAGCGATCGCCATTAGCATAAGTCCTTACTCCTTTACCCGCGATCGCATCATCTGTAAAAGTCCCCCCATACTTACCACCGTTGGCAAAAGTATAAGTTCCCTGTCCCTGTTTCTTACCGTTTACAAACGGTCCTTCATAGCGATCGCCATTGCTATAGGTGCAAACCACTTTGCCATTGAGATTATCGGCGGTTATGTCTCCTTCGCAAGTACCGCCTCCGCTAACTTCTACCTTCTCCGCGATCGCTGATGGATTAATAGTTATGCTGGCTAAAATAATTGTGATGCTGAATAAAAATTTAGTCATTAGTTGTTAGTCGTTAGTTATAAATCTCCCAGTCCCCAAGTTCCCTAATTCTGGTAATTATCAATTCTTTCTCTAAACTTCCTCAATCTTTCTTCGTCCAATTCTTCTGGTGACAGGGTAGGTAGAGGCTTCGGTTCTGGTTTTGCCTCGACAGGGGGTGGCGTAGATTCTTGCTGTTGCTGCAATTGCTGTTCGCGGGCTTGCCTTTCTCGTTCTAGTTGTTCTTGTTGCGCTCTCTCTTGTTCTAATTGCTGTTGACGGGCTGCTGCTTCTTGTTCCTGTCGTTCTCCAGCTGCTTGCTCTCGTCTTTCCTGTTCTTCACGACGGGCGCGATCGTATTGCGAGCCTTCTACAGTAAAATCAATTTTTACCTGAACCGATGCTGCATTGTCACCAGGAGAACTAAACTGCATTTGCCTTGCTGCTAACAAAGCTTGTCGGTTTATCCCAGAGTTACTATCGGGATCTGCCAATTCTGCACCGATAACATTACCATTAGAATCGATAGTTAGTTTTACCCCCGCACTACCTTCTGTTCCCTCCAATGCAGCAGGATACTCTGGTTCGCAGTTACTAACGCAGCTAATTCCCTCTTCCCCGCCGTCATTTGCTTCTGGGCGAGGTGGTGCGCTACCCGTTGCTACTACCGAACCCGTGACCCCTGGTTTACCACTACTACTACTGGCACTATTATTGGCAGCAGCAGCAACTGAGCCACTTGATGATGTAAAACTACTACTTAGAGAAGAAGACTGACCCGTATTTTCTACAGGTGCAGAAACTATTGGCTGTGATGGCGCGGGAGTGGGATCGGTTACGACTTTTTTAGGTGCTGGTGCTGGTTCGGGTACTGGTTTAGGCGGGGCGGTTTGTGCCTTGACAGGTTCAGGTGGTTTGACTGGCGGTGGTAGTGTCTGTGCCTTAATTTGCTCAGGCGGTTTTATAGGTTCTGGTTCTGGTTCAACTACGGGCTTAGATTCAACCTTCGGCTTGGGTTTGGGAGTTGGCTTTGGTTTATCAACCAAAATCATTTCTATTGGTTTTTCTGCTGTTTGAGGCGGTTCAAATGACCATCGAGGTAAAGCATAAGCCAAAATGCCGTGAAGTGCTGCCGAACCAACAAAACTAACAGCTAATAATTTCTTGAGCCTTTGTTGTTCTTGCTGTCGTTGTCGAATGCAAAATTGAGAGTTAGTCATTAGAGTTGTTTATTTGAAATAGCTTATGTGATGATGCGATTGCAAAGTGTTGGCAAAGCCTTATCGCACTACGCCTCAGCTTCGATGAGATTTAATTTTAATAAAGAAGCTTATCAATATTATTTACCAATTAAACAGAATATCATTCTATGTATTTATTGCTACAAATTACTAATAATATTTATGATTTAACATAATTCAAGGTTGAGATTAACATCTCGGTCAATTTTATTTTATGTCTTAAAGATACCTGTATCAAACCTTTATCTCGAATCAGTCTGTCTTGGGATGTAGATCTTTATCCAGAGAATAATACTCTCAATAACGTTACAAAAATTTCCAAATTATTGCGTGTAACCACTGACTAAATATGATATTGTTTGGAATCAGATAATGCAAATAGTTTTCAATTAGTAGAGATGATTTATGTCAATCGATAACCTGTGGACGGCAGGGGGGATAGTTAGTATTCCCTTATTAGGATTTTCCTTATTGGCGATCGCCCTAATTATCGAACGGATAATTTTTTGGTGGCGGGTCAAAAATAAACAAAGGCGCATTATTAAAGAAGTTTTGTCTTTATATCGTACAGATCGCTTTGCTGCCATTAATAAACTCAAGCAGAATGCTCATCTGCCCATTGCCAGGATTTTTTTAGAAGCAATGGAACTGGAAGAACCTACACCTGCGGAGTTTCGCCTGGCTTTAGATAGTGCGGTGCAGGCAGAGATCCCCGTGTTGAGAAAGTTCGGTACTTGGTTTCAGACTATTGTTACTGCTTCGCCTTTGTTGGGGCTGTTAGGAACAATCTTGGGTTTGATTCAATCTTTTTCGGCGATGGACTTGGGTAATGCTGCTGCTGCTAACGCTTCGGGAGTGACAGGAGGACTGAGTGAAGCTTTAATTTCTACCGTAATGGGATTGGTAGTAGCCATTTTCACCCTACTATTTGCCAATGCTTTTCGCGGTTTATATTTGCGGGAATTAGCGTTTATTCAAGAGCTAGGCGGTCAATTAGAACTGCTCAATCGTCGTTATCATCAAGGAGCTAGAGAATATGCGACCTATAAGTGAGGCAGAAGATACCTTTGAGATCAATATTTTGCCGATGATTGACGTGATTTTCTCAATCTTGGCGTTTTTTATTATCTCTAGTTTATTTCTAACGCGATCGCAGGGATTACCTGTAGATTTACCTTCGGCGCAAACAGCAGAACCCAAACAGTCGGTGCAGCTAAATATTACTATCGAACCCGACGGGGAAATGTTTTTAGACAAACAGCCGATTGAGTTAGAAGCTCTCAAAGGTGCGTTGACCAAAAAGATCGCGCCAGATTCCGAGTCGGTAGTAATTATCAATGCCGATGAAAAAGTCGAACATGGCACGGTGGTCAAGGTAATGGATCGCTTGCGCCAAGTGCCAGGGGCAAAAATGGCGATTGCAGCCGATCGAGAGTAAAACCGTTTATTTCTAACAACGAAATTTGGAGAATATTAAAAATGCCAATTTTACTAATTTCGGGACTTTTACTTTCATTATTAGCTTGGCGAATATTTTGGATAACCGAGTAGTCGTCAACCACTCAAACAGTAAATCACAATTATTGATTATTCATAACGAAGATGAACAACAGACCAAAATCCGTAGAACTATTTTTAGCTTTAGGTGTAGCCACTACTATTAGTGTATCTAGCACATCTCTTATCAGTGCAGAAGAAATTACCGAATCACCTGCAACTATTCAATTGGCACAAGATGCTGAAGGCGGAGAAGGCGGAGAAGGTGGCGAAGGTGGAGGTAAGTTAAGTCCTGGGGAACAAGCTAATGCTGACTTTCAAGATAAACTTGGGAGTGCAGAGTTGTTGAGTGCGCTGCAAGAAGGTGGTCACGTTATCTACTTCCGACACGCCCAAACTGAAAAAGACTATGCAGATCAGGTGAGTGCGGATGTTGATGATTGTTCGACGCAACGGGCATTGAGTGAAGCGGGATGGCAACAAGCCGAAGCTATAAGAGAAGGTTTTGAGAGTAATTCAATTCCCGTCGGTCAAGTAATTTCTAGTGAATATTGTCGTGCTTGGCAGACTGCGGATCTGGCTTTTGACGAGTATGAGAAAAACCCCGCACTTAATTTCTTACCCTTTGAAGACTATACCGACGCACAGGTTGAAGAGATGAAAAGTAACGTGATGCCGTTGTTAACTGCCGAACCAAAAAGCGGAACTAATACGGTAATTGTCGGACACGACGATATTTTTGAATCGGCGACAGGAATCTATCCCGCACCCCAAGGCATAGCTTATGTGGTTAAACCCGACGGTAATGGCGGTATGGAACTTGTCGCCAATATGCTGCCTGAAGAATGGTCGCGATTATAATGACAGCCTCCCAACGATACAATACAAATAAAACTGGAACGGGATTATTACTCGCAGCAGGTTTATTGCTAGGAATATTGGTTCTTGGGTTGAGTCTAATTGCCAGTATTACCTGGGGTGCAGCCGATATTGCTTTTAGCGATATTTATCAAGCATTTACAGCATTTGATGGTTCGACCAATCATTTGATTATTCGTACCGTTCGTTTACCGCGATCGCTAATTGCTATGTTAGTTGGTGCATCTTTAGCTGTGGCAGGGGCAATTATGCAGGGTTTGACGCGAAATCCGTTAGCATCTCCAGGTATTTTAGGAATCAATGCGGGCGCAGCTTTTGCAGTAGTAGTGGGAACTTTTATCTCTGGCAGCAGTTCTTTAACTACGTATGCCTGGTATGCTTTTGCAGGGGCAGCCATTAGCGCGATCGCCGTCTACTTTTTAGGTTCTCTCGGACGTGGGGGATTGACACCGTTTAACCTGACCATAGCTGGTGCAGCACTGACCGCGTTTATCTCTTCCATTACTAGCGGAATTCTAATTCTCAGTCAGCGTACCTTGGAAGAAATCAGGTTTTGGCTAGCAGGTTCGGTAGCGGGTAGAGATATAAATCTCTTGCTACAGGTATTACCTTATATCTGTGTTGGGTTAGTATTAGCGATCGCTTTAAGCAGACAAATTACCATTCTCAGTCTGGGAGAAGATACTGCTAGGAGTTTAGGACAGTCTACGGCATTAATTAAAATCTTGGCTGCTATCAGTATTATTTTACTAGCAGGGGCGAGTGTGGCGATCGCAGGACCAATTGGCTTTGTTGGTCTAATCGTTCCCCACATAGTTCGCTTGATAGTAGGAGTCGATTATCGTTGGATTTTGCCCTATTCAGCAATTTTGGGAGCAATTATGATGTTGATTGCCGATCTTGCAGGTCGTTTAGTAATTCAGCCGAGTGAATTGCCAGTAGGATTAGTGATGCCTTTGATTGGTGCGCCATTTTTTATCTATTTGATTCGCTGGAAGATGAAGCGGTAATTTTAAGTAGGAAGTAGTAAGTAGCAATTTTATGCGAATAACTGTTCTATTGAAATAGCTATAATAGACTATAGAGTCAAGTAACTTTAGCAGCTCTACAAACTATGGTGAAGAGCATAAAAAAAGGTAAGTTAAAGAAAAATAATTTCGATCGCTGGCGACTCAAACAGGGATTAGTTTTCTTTGGTACTGTCATAACGATTACTTTATCGGCTACTTCGGCTTTGAGCGAAGAAAACAACGAGATAACTATATCGACAGCAGACTATCCCATAGTTGAATCAGCAGGTTTAGATACTAATTTAGATGTGCCTTGGTCTGAACCAGTTTTAGTTAAAGATCCTTTTGAAGGAGAATTTGTCGGCATTTTCGATCGCCATTTTTTCCATAGCCGAGTTCTCGATACTAGTGCCAGACTGGAAGTAGTTAGCTTGTGGAGTGCTGATAAGGTTCGTTTTTTATTGGCATTGCGCGATAAGCTCTTCGAGCATGGCTTCGCTACGCGACTGCGATTTTGGTTCGAGTTTTCATCATCAAACAATAAGTAGAGATTGTCTGGTATCTAATGCTGCACTTAAGATTACCGATGTTTATCTCAAACTAGGAGAAGAAGTCTTTCGTCTAGAAGATGGTCACAGTAGATTTGCCGTAGATGAAAAGCTGGCGATCGCTCTTAAAAATTCGCCTAGCGGGAATGTAGATATTCGTCTGATTGTGGAAAACGGTGAAACGATAGATAGTGAGATTGGGAAAGAAACCGTCAAAGCTTGGCAAGAAATATATTAGACCTTGCTCGAAATATTGCTTACTCGACTATATCGTTCTACTTTTTAGTTAGGAATAGCCTACAGCTAAAAGCTAAGAACTAAAATTATATTAAATTATTAATCAAAATTTTGCTGCCGAGAAAGATTAGAATAATCCCACCAACAATTTCTAATTTAAACTCGCACAAACTTCCCCATTTATGACCGAGATAAACACTAATCAAACATAGCCAAAAAGTAATGATAGCGATTCCTGCTGCTGCGGAGAGGATAGAGCTTTTTAATACAGAGAGACTTAAACCAACTGCTAGAGCATCAATACTAGTTGCGATCGCCAATCCGATTAGAGTGTAATTATCTAGGGGATTAAATTTGGTTTCTGTTTCTGATTGGCAAGTTTCATAAATCATTTTGCCACCAATAATAGCGAGCAAAATAAAGGCTATCCAATGATTTACCTGAAGAAGTAATTCGCGAAAACCCAAGCCAGTAAACCAACCAATGAGGGGCATTATTCCCTGAAAGATGCCAAATGCTAAAGCAATTTTTAAGGCTTTATTTAATTTTATATGTTTAATAACTAAACCACTACTCAAAGAAACAGCGCAGGCATCGGCAGCCAAACCTATACCCATTAAAGAAACATTTAACAAGTCCATTAGCTAGCTTTAGTTGTTTTTACAAATCTTAATCTTAATTACTATAGCTTACTTTCTGAGTTTGTAATTATCATATTCAAATCATATTTCATTCATTATTTACTCATATTATCTGAAGTTTATTAGTTAACCTAAATAATTCCAGCTTAGAGCGTTATCTTCTCATTACTGTAGAAAAGTAAGAGCATAACTAATAATTACTAAGCAACTATGAGTAAAGAGTATATCTTGCCAGTAACGATGGCGTTGATACAATAGAGCGATTTTAAAATTCTTATTCTTAGGGTACTCTATTTTCTACGCGCTCTAACTGAGGTAACTTGAAGCCAACTGCGCCGATCGAGAACATAGCGATCGCACACCCAACATAAAGTAATGCCATTCCCGCACCAGCACCGTTACCAAAAATAGGCGCAAACAAAGAATTCAAAATAGTTTCTGACTGCATCTCTGGGTTGTGAGTAGAGAGAACCCTCCTAGAAATAAATATCATGATAAAATTATTGCGACTATATTGCAATAATTTTATTAAGATGACATCATGAGTCTCATCCTCAACCAAGCAGACTGGGAGAAACTGCTTCAGCAGTCATCTAAACCCCAAACAAATAATCTGGTGTTGGATGATTTTGAAATTGTAGAAGAAATACCAGGATTTTGGGGTCAGGGCTACGCTCGCTACGCTGAGCTATCGCCTGGAGTGAAGCTTGAATTCACAGACTGTAAGTACAACCAAGATTTTTGGCTAAAAACACCTGCCCACGAACATCCGTTTCAGATTATGATTCTTTTGTCAGGATATTCAAACTGTACTATCCACCCAACTTTCAGTGAAGTACGCAGTTATTTTTCTGGAAGTGGCATTTCTCCCCCATATATGAATGAGTGTCAAACTGGTCAGCATGTAGTAGAAGTGAATGTGGAGATCGAGCCAGAGGTGTTAGAGTCACATTTTTTAGATCTGCAGTTTTCTTCGACTCTCCAAAAACAACTGTACAAAGGCTCAGATTGTAAAGTTTCCTTTTACCCTACGGTAACTCCTGCAATGCGATCTCTGGCTCATCAATTGTGGAATGCTCCCTATCGAGGTGCAGTAAAGCAAATGTATCTACAGGCAAAAGTCTTTGAACTATTCGCGTTATATCTCGATTTAATTTCTAATGATTCACAGCCAACAAAATCTTTACCTAGGCTGAAGCCCAAGACAATTACTGCTCTGCATCAAGCTAAAGACATCTTAACAACCCAATTAGAGCATCCTCCCTCCTTAACAGAACTAGCACGGCAGGTAGAGGTAAGCGATCGCACTCTTAATCGTGGTTTTCCCATCCTCTTTAACACAACTGTTGTCGGCTATTTGACCCAGCAGCGACTAGAACAAGCAAAAATGCTGCTACGGGAAGAAAAACATTCAGTAGCAGAAGTGGCAACTAAAGTTGGCTACAGCAATATGGGACATTTTTCCGTGGCGTTTAAGCGTAGGTTTGGCATTACGCCTCGTCAGTGTGTAGCTGGTAAAGTGTAAGGCGAAATTTGAGTGAATCAAGGCGAGATTTGAGCAGACAACCGATCCAGGACTTCTATACACTACTCTTCATCTACTTATTAAGAATATTTCTAAATAAGGTGGTTAGTCCGTCGAGTCTGAGGAGCAAGAATGAAATTATTATCGGTATTGCTATCCGTTGCAGGTGTATCGAGTTTGGCTTGGGTTTGTCCTGTTTTTGCGGAGACGGGGAGACAAGAAGACAGGAAGATAGGAAGATTTGCTGCTGCGGACTTGATAGCCCAGGGGGTGACAAGGGTTACGGGCGTTGAGGTTATCCAGACTGAATCGGGTTTAGAGTTAGTTTTAGAAACCGTGGCGGGAAGTGAAAGGTTAGTACCGTTAATTGTGCCTGAAGGGAACGATTTGGTAATCGATGTTCTTGATGCAACTTTAGCTTTTTCGATTAGAAATGGCGTAACCGAACTTAATCCCGCACCAGGAATAAGTAGGGTTTCGGTAAATGAAGCCGATGAAAATAGTATTCAAGTCAGAATTACAGGAGAAAATCAGACACCAAGGGCAGAGATAGTGACTGGTAGAGAGAATCTGGTTTTAAGTATCACTCCCGATGGGACGACGGCAGAAGAAGCACCAGATGAAGAGATTGAAGTTATTGCCACAGGGGAAGCAGAAGATGATGATTATGATGTCGATCGTGCCACTACTGCAACTAGAACTGTTACACCACTGCGGGATATTCCCCAATCAATTCAGGTAGTACCGCAGCAGGTCATTAAAGATCGCAATACAGAAACGATAATAGAATCTACTGAAACAGTTAGTGGCGTTGTTTACAATGGTGGTTTTGCCGATGCGCCGACAGGTAGCGTTATTATTAGAGGTTTTTCGCAAGCGCAACAGTTTCGCAATGGTTTTCGGGATACGGATCGCGCTGGTTTGTCTGCTATTGGGACGACAGATCGCGTGGAAATATTAAAAGGACCTGGTTCGGTATTGTTTGGTAATTTAGAACCTGGAGGTATTATTAATGTCGTGACCAAGCAACCTTTACGCGAACCTTTTTACGAGCTTTCATTTGAAGCAGGAAATCGTAGTTTCTTTCAGCCTGGGGTAGATTTATCTGGTCCATTAACTGAAGATAAAAGCGTGCTTTACCGCTTGATTGCCAATTATCAAACCTCTGATAGTTTTCAAGAGTTTGCTGAGTCAGACATCACCACCGTTGCACCTTCGTTAGCTTTTAATATCGGTGAGGAAACTAAACTCAGTCTAAATTACGAATATATCAACTACGATGGCGATCCGCCCGAAGATTATTCTTTTCTTCTCAGCGATGGTAGTAAACCGTCGAGAGATTTCTATTTAGGCTATCCTGATTTTTCGTTTCGAGATTTTACCACTCAAAAATTTGGCTATACCTTCAGTCATGAATTTAGCGATCGCTGGCAACTTCGCAACAATTTTTCGGCTGCGATTACTGATACAGAAGAAGCCTTTATCGAGCCTTTAGCCTTGACAGACGATAGCGTACTCGAACTAGGAGCTGCCGAGGGCGAATTTACCAATGACAATTATTATGGCAACATCGACGTACTGGGAGAGTTTAATACGGGGGCGGTTTCTCATCAAGTTCTCTTCGGTTTTGATGTTAATCGTTTGGAAAATGGTTTTGCTCGTGATACTGCTGCTGTTCCCAATCTAAATATCCAGAATCCTAACTATGATGTGCCAAGACCAGATAATTTTGCTCTTGCCTTTGACAACGACGATTTTGTTACCAGCTACGGGATATATCTTCAAGACCAAGTAGACTTATTGGATAATGTCAAGCTATTAGTTGGCGGACGTTTTGACTGGATTTCTCTCAGAACCGAAGAGGAAGGAGTAGAGATCGACGACCAAGATGATAGTGCTTTTAGTCCCCGCGTTGGATTAGTCTATCAACCTAGCGAACAAGTAGCTTTATACACTAGCTTTAGTCGTTCTTTTGTTCAAGAAGCTGGATTTAGTTTAGACGGTGAAACATTTGAACCCACTAGGGGTACTCAATATGAAATCGGTGTCAAAACCGACTTTCTAGAAGATAAACTCTCAACTACTTTAGCTGCTTACTATATTGAGAAAACCAACGTTACGACTCCCGATCCGATCGATCCTGATTTCTCGATCCAGACTGGAGAACAGCGCAGTCAGGGAATCGAACTAGATATTAATGGAGAAATTTTACCTGGTTGGAAGGTGACTGCTGCTTATTCCTTGACGGATGCCGAAGTTACTGAAGATAATTCTATTCCTGAAGGAAACCGACTGACAAATGTACCAGAAAATCAGGCTAGCATCTGGACAACCTACGAACTACAAAAAGGAAGTTTAAAAGGTTTGGGTTTTGGTTTGGGACTATTTTATATTGGCGAAAGAGAAGGAGATTTAGACAACTCTTTTCAATTAGACGATTATCTCCGCACCGATGCTGCACTTTACTACCGTCGCGATCGCTTAAATGCAGCGATCAATTTTCGCAATTTATTTGATGCAGACTATTTTCGCGCTTCTGATGGAGGAGAGCTATTTCTGTTTAGGGGCGAACCCTTTACTGTAGTTGGTTCTGTCTCTTGGGAGTTTTAATTAGTCGTTGACGATCTAATGTATGAGGTTGAAAGTGATACTGCTCGTAGCTATTAGCTTTTTGGTTTATCTACAGATATCGAAAACTATAAAATCATATCCCGATCCAGCAGTACCCAACTTTTTAAAATGATTAATTTTCTGTTTCTTGCTGAAGAGAAGCAAACAAACGCTTTCCTCGTTCTTGTCTGTAAGTGTTAACAGAACTCTGACTGTTTTGAGACTCTACTCTAGCAATCAATTCATCTAATACCAAAATCTGAGCATCAAACATTATGGATATTTCGCGCATTTTAGCACTAGAACGTTCTCTTACATCTAAATTGGGAATTTGAGAATGTTGATTCATTGTAAGTTCCAATTTCTTTTTATTTCTAACAAACTTGCTTGTCCTGCATTAGCGATCGCCTGAGTTTGAGTTAACGAGCGTGTCAATAAATCTAGGGTAGCAGAATCAGCTATAGGTTGCGATTGAAAAAGTTGTAACAATAGTCGATAGAGACGAGTGTAATAAGAAATTGCTCGTTCTTTAACATTTTGTATTTCATCTAATTCGGCAATTGTGGCTTCTGTTTCACCAAACTGTTGGAGGATAGTAAACTCTAATTCTGCTGCTTGGTTGATTATTTGCAATAATAGCCGTTGCAATTCAAAAACCGCAGTTATTGTTTTGTTTGGTAAGTTTGCCATCTATTTCGTTCGATAAGCTAGCGAAATCTTTAACAGTATCTCACAGATAATAACTACCTAAATATTTTTTATATTTTATGATTGAGATATTAATAAGCGCGATCGCGATAATCTTACTATTATATTCTGCCAGGTTAAAGCAGTTAAATCCCTATCGGTTTTTAGCAATCTTCTCGGTAACGATTACCTTGTTAACTATTTCTAGCTGCTATCAAAATACTTCACAACCAGATCCTACAGCAGTAGGTTCTGCTGGATCTTGTCGAGCGATCGCGCATTTTATGGGTGAAACTTGCGTTCCCGAAAATCCCCAAAGAATTATTTCCCTGTATACCACACCTTTGGCTAATTTACTTGCTCTCGATCTTAAACCGCTCGCCATTACTCCAGTTACAGGGGTACAAGATGAATTTCCACCGTATTTAGCCGAGAAAGTTGAAGGAATGGAAATTGTCGGTATAAATTATGAGCCTAATTTAGAAAGAATTGCCCAGTTGAAGCCCGATTTAATTGTAGGTTGGGATTTCCACGAAAAAACTTATCCTCTCTTATCTCAGATTAGTCCTACTCTATTAGTTCCCAAAGATATAACCCAATCGCCTAACGCCGACTGGCAGAAATATACTAACTATTTAGCCACCGCATTAGGCAAACAAGACAAAGCACAGCAACTCATAGCAGAATACGATCGCCGAATTGCAGAACTGAAGATAGCTTTGGGAAATCGCTACTCAAACAAAACCATATCTGTAGCTCATATTAGTGATGAATACGGCACGGAAGCCTATACGGTTAATTCCTTCCCTGGCTCTATTTTATCTGCTTTGGGGTTACAGCGTCCTCAATCGCAAGCTGTAAGCAAACCTGGTGGTACAATCGACGCTATTTCAGAGGAAAGATTAGAATTAATTGATGGCGATCTTTTGTTTGTGCTTATTTATAACGATAGCGATCGCCAAATGCTAAATAGCTTATTAAATAAACCACTATGGAAAAAGCTTAAAGCAGTTCAAAATCAGCAAGTATATCCCGTAGATGGTTGGACTTGGGGTGTCGCCAATCCTCTGGCAGCAAACGCCGTGATTAATGATATGGAAAGATATCTTATCGGTACTTCTCAATAGTCTGTTCATAAAATTTAGTCTGGTATTAAAGCGGTCGCATCACCCTAAAAATCTGGTTGGGTCGAGCGATCGCCACAAAAGTTTAAAATAGCTTAAAACTAAAATTTATAATCTAATGATAATTAATTGCAATAATTTATGGTAATTTATAAAGCAATAAACTTCAAAATTTAAGGATCGAATGCCCGTTGATAGCCACTAAACAATACGATTCAGGTAAAAGTCTTCTACTAATAGCAGGTTTGATACTCGGAATCTCGATTCTGGGGCTGAGTTTGATTGCCAGTATTACTTGGGGTGCAGCCGATATTGTCTTTAACGATATCTATCAAGCATTTACGGCATTTGATGGTTCGACCAATCACTTAATTATTCGTACCGTGCGCTTACCGCGATCGCTGATTGCTATGTTGGTTGGTGCGTCTCTAGCAGTAGCGGGGGCAATTATGCAGGGACTTACTCGTAATCCTTTAGCTTCTCCAGGTATTCTAGGAGTTAATGCAGGGGCAGCTTTTGCGGTGGTTGTAGGAACATTTATTTCTGGCAGTAGTTCTTTAACTGTCTATGCCTGGTATGCTTTTGCAGGGGCAGCTATTAGCGCGATCACCGTATACTTCCTTGGTTCTCTCGGACGTGGGGGACTAACGCCTTTTAACCTAACCATAGCTGGTGCTGCACTGACCGCATTTATCTCTTCTATTACTAGCGGGATTTTAATTCTCAGTCAGCGTACCTTGGAAGAAATTCGGTTTTGGCTAGCTGGTTCGGTAGCTGGTAGGGATCTTAATTTACTGCTGCAAGTATTACCTTATATTTGCCTGGGTTTAGTATTAGCGATCGCCCTTAGTAGGCAGATTACCATTCTTAGCTTAGGTGAAGATACTGCCAAAAGTTTAGGACAGTCTACTGCACTGATTAAGATACTCGCTGCCATTAGCATCATTTTACTAGCGGGGGCGAGTGTAGCGATCGCGGGACCGATCGGTTTTGTCGGTTTGATCGTTCCTCACATAGTTCGCTTGTTAGTCGGAGTTGATTATCGCTGGATTCTGCCCTACTCGGCAATTTTAGGGGCGATTATGATGCTAATTGCCGATCTTTGCGGTCGATTAGTGATTCAGCCTAGCGAATTACCAGTAGGATTAGTGATGCCTTTGATCGGCGCACCGTTTTTTATCTATTTGATTCGCTGGAAGATGAAGCGGTAATTTTAAGTAGGAAGTAGTAAGTAGTAAGTAGCAATTTTATGCGAATAACTGTTCTATTGAAATAGCTATAATAGACTATAGAGTCAAGTAACTTTAGCAGCTCTACAAACTATGGTGAAGAGCATTAAAAAGGGTAAGTTAGAGAAAAATAATCTCGATCGCTGGCGACTCAAACACAGATTAGTCTTCTTCGGCATTGTCACAGCGATGCCTCTGGCTAGCTTCGCAATCGCTTTATCGACTACTTTGGCTTTGAGCAACGAAAACAACGAGATAACTAGATCTACAGCAGACTATCCCATAGTTGAATCAGCAGGTTTGGATACTAATTTAGATGTGCCTTGGTCTGAACCAGTTTTAGTTAAAGACCCTTTTGAAGGAGAATTTGTCGGCATTTTCGATCGCCATTTTTTCCACAGTCGAATACTCGATACTAGTGCCAGACTGGAAGTAGTTAGCTTGTGGAGTCCTGATACGGTTCGTTTTTTATTGTCATTACGCGATAAGCTCTTCGAGCATGGCTTCGCTACGCGACTGCAATCTTGGTTCGAGTTTTCAGCATCAAACAATAAGTAGAGATTGTCTGGTATCTAATGCTGCACTTAAGATTACCGATGTTTATCTCAAACTAGGAGAAGAAGTCTTTCGTCTAGAAGATGGTCACAGTAGATTTGCCGTAGATGAAAAGCTGGCGATCGCACTCAAAAATTCGCCTAGTGGGAATGTAGATATTCGTCTGATTGTGGAAAACGGCGAAACGATAGATAGTGAGATTGGTGAAGAAACTGTCAAAGCCTGGCAAGAAATATATTGAAAGTTGCGCGATCGACTATATCGCCCTATTTTTAAAATCAAGAATAATTTGCAGCTAAAAAGTAAAATCAGATTAAATTAGTAATTAAAATTTTACTGCCCAAGAAGATTAAAATAATCCCGCCAACAACTTCTAGTTTAAACTTGCACAAACTTCCCCATTTATGACCGAGATAGACACTAATCAAGCATAGCCAAAAAGTAATAATAGCGATTCCTGCTGCTGCGGAGAGGATAGAACTTTTTAATACAGAAAGACTTAAACCAACTGCAAGAGCATCAATACTAGTTGCGATCGCCAATCCGATTAGAGTGTAATTATCTAAGGGATTAAACTTAGTTTCTGTCTCTGGCTGGAAAGTTTCATAAATCATTTTGCCACCAATAACAGCTAATAAAAAAAAGGCAATCCAATGATTTACCTGAAGAAGTAACTCCCGAAAACCCAAGCCAGTAAACCAACCTATAAGGGGCATTATTCCCTGAAAGATACCAAATGCTAAAGCAATTTTTAAAGCTTTGTTTAATTTTATATGTTTAATGACTAAACCACTACTCAAAGAAACAGCGCAGGCATCAGCAGCCAAACCTATACCCATTAAAGAAACGTTTACCAAGTCCATTAGCTAGCTTTAGTTATTTTTATAAATATTAATTTTTATTACTATAGCTTACTTTTAGAGTTTGTAATTGTCATATTCAAATCATATTTTATTCATTATTTACTCATATTATCTGAAGTTTATTAGTTAACCTAAATAATTCCAGCTTAGAGTGTTATCTTCTCATTACTGTAGAAAAGTAAGAGCATAACTAATAATTACTAAGCAACTATGAGTAAAGAGTATATCTTGCCAGTAACGATGGCGTTGATACAATAGAGTACCCTAAAAATTCCTATTTTTAGGGTACTCTATTTCATAACCGATCTAGCTGAGGTAATTTAAAGCCAACTAAACCGACTAAAAACATAGCGATCGCACATCCCACATACAACAATGCCATCCCCGCACCCGCACCGTTACCAAAAATAGGCACAAACAGAGAACTAAGAATAGTATCTGACTGCATAGCTGGTTCTAAAATGCGATCGCTCAATAATCCTGCTATTAAAGTTGCGATCGCACTGACTAATTCTAAAACTAAGGAATTAGCAGCAAAAACCCGTCCTTGAAGTCTGGGGGGAACAGTTTCCATCCATAATGCGGTTTCGGAACTTTCTATTAGAGGAAAATTGAGAGAAGAACAAAATTGAGCGGGTAGCCAAATTGTTAAACTTTGACCCAAGCCAAATACTGTTTTGGCAGCACCAGCCCCTATAAATCCTAGTAACATACCATTGACACGCCGTTTTGTTCCGCCCCAAGCAGTTAAAGCCACTGCACCTGTAACCCCGCCAATACCTGCAATGGAGAGGATTGCGCTTAAAGTTCGGGCGTTATTATCCGAACGAGCTAAAATCATTGGCTCGTCGATCGCACCACCAAGATCGTGAGCAAACCAAAACAAAGCTGTGATTACTAATAAAGTACGCAAACCATTATTTCGCCAAATATAACGGATACCAAATGTTACCTCTTGCCAAAAAATAGCTATATTGGTTATTTCTTCTTGTTCTGTATGCTCGTCAGGTTGAGGGATTCTTATCCAAAATAAAGTTGCGATCGCCACGACAAAAGTCGCTAGATCGATTGGCAATATACCTCCCAAACCAATAATCGGATAAAGAACACCAGCGATCGCAGGAGCGATAATATTCGAGCCATAGTGGACAACAGAATTCATGCTGTTGGCGCGAGTATAGTTAAGAGGAGATACGAGCAGGGTAATGGAAGTGGAATAAGCTAATTGTTGAATTTGACCAAAACCACCAGTAATCGATGCAGCCAGATATAAATGCCAGATAGCTAGATTTCCTGTTAGATGGAGAACTAAAATCGCCACAGTTGAAACAGCAGCCATTCCATCACTCAAGATCATTAAATATTTACGGTTAAAGCGATCGACTATGATGCCAGCGAAGAGGGAAACGAAAATGCTAGGTAGCAAAGAGAAAAAGCCGACCAAAGCTAGAGCCGTTGCCGAACCTGTTAGTTCCCAAGCCCAAAGAGTTAAGGCAAATTCGCTCATGTAAGTGCCGATAGTAGAAACTAATTGACCGAACCAGATGAGGCTGAATTTACGCACTGTTTTCGTTTTTAACGCTGTCCAGCAGCAGATCGGGCAAAGCTTCTAAAATCAGTCGGTCGGCTAACGGTCCGCGAATATTACTTCCCCACAGTTGATAATCGACAAAATAAACTCGACCTTGTTGAAAAACTGGCATTGAGTTTAACAGGGGATTTTGCGCCCATTTTTTTCGCAGTCCATCTTCAGGATTAGAAAAATTATCATCACTCCAAGACAAAACCAGAATAATATCGGTTTCAATCTGGGGTATTATTTCCCAAGAAATTTTCGTATCATCTTCTATTCCTTCTGGTCGAACTATCTCAAAGCCAATTTTTTGTAACAGTCTACCTGTGGTGCTTTTAGGTGACGAATCAACATAAGTAGTCAGATTTGAAGTCATCAAAAATACACGGGGATATTTTTGCAATACGGGTTGTAATGCTGCTTTTGTTTGAGCAATCTGCTTACTAAATCCTGCTAACAATTCCCGTACTTGGGCTGTTTTACCTAAAGCCTTGGCAATTCCCTCAATGTCTTCCTGCCAAGATTGCTGTCCGTCCGAGCCTTTATCGCTAAATAGTAGGGTAGGTGCAATTTGAGTTAGGAACGGATATTCCTCTTTACTAAGCCATTTTTCTCCTAAGATTAAATCTGGTTTAACCAAAGCTAGACGTTCGAGGGAAGGATTTTTGCGATCGCCTAATCCTCCAGGCTGTGTCGTTACCCATTTACCGATATAGGGAATTTGTTCTTTAGGATTATCGTAGGTTTGAATGTTTAAATTCTCTGCTTCGGCATAAGCTACAGGCTGAACTCCTAGTGCCAGCATACTATCTAGAATATGAGGACTGAGGGCAGCAACTGTTTGTGGTTTGCCACATAGCTCTGTTTCTCCCATTTCATGCTGTACTATACGACAAGATTCTGAACTAACAAGGGTTTGCTTATCGCTTTTTGAAGAATCAGGAGGACGACTGCAAGCTACAGTTAGAACTAAGGTACAGATGCCGATGATTAGTAAATGGCGTAGTTTATACATGAGCAGAAGAGGGGGGAGGAAGCAGAGGAAACTAATGACTAATAATCAATAACTAATAACTAAAATCTATAAGAGGCAGAAAATTGCACGGTAAAGGGATCGGCGATACCGATACTGAGATCGTCAAAGTCAGCCTGTTCGACGTAGTTCACATCAAAGATATTTTTAAAATTGAGTGCCAGATTTAAGTCATTGCGACGATAGTAAATAGCGGCATCGGTTCTAAGATAGTCATCAAGTTGAAAAGAATTATCCAAATCTCCCTCTCTTTCGCCGACATAAAATAGACCCAAGCCAAATCCCAAACCAGATAAACTCCCTTCAGAAATAAAATAGGTACTCCAGAAATTGACGGCATTTTCGGGAACATTAGTGAAAGAGTTGCCCACCTCAAAAACATTATCTTCGGTTATTTCGGTATCGGTAAAAGCGTAAGAAGCCGTAATGTTCCAACCTGGTAAGATTTCTCCGTTGGTTTGTAATTCAATACCTTGGCTCTTTTGTTCTCCCGTTTGAATTTCAAACTCAGAATTTTCAGGGTCTTGTGTCGCTACATTGGTCAGAGTTATATCGTATAAAGCCAAGGTTGTAGAGAGGCGATTGTCCAACCAGTTTGCTTTCGCTCCTATTTCAAATTGAGTACCGCGAGAAGGCTCGAAGGTTTCCGCTTCGGCAGTTACTCCTGTTTCCTGTTCAAAAGACTGGCTAAAACTACCGTATACAGATAGGTTATCGGCAATTTTGTAGAGAATTCCTACTTTGGGGCTAAATGCCGAGTCGTTTTGGGTTTCTACTGGTGAGGAATCATCCACTAAGTCTTCTGATGAAGTACCCACAAAATCCAGCCGTCCCCCAAGCGATAAAATTAAGCGGTCTTCAAAAATTTTAAGTCGATCTTGTAAATAAAGTCCCAATCCATCATTGGTATCTAAAATAGTCCCAGAGTCTACTACTTCTCCTACCCCACCTACGTATTCTGGTTCAAAGATATCGATATTTTCTGCTTCGAGTTCTTCAAAATCAAAAAAATCTTCTTCAAAAACATAATCTATTCCTACTGACAGCTCATGATTGATACTACCTGTCTCAAATTCACCAGTTACATATGCTGTAGCTTGGTAATTGTTGATGTCGTCGGTATTTGTAAAGCCAAAACGTTCTAAGGTTCTAAGATCGTCCTGTAAAGCACTGGGAAATGCTCCATTTTGCTCAACTTGAAGATTGGTATAGCGAAAAACATGGCGTAACGACCAGTTGTCATTAAAATCATGTTCTAAATTATATCCAATTTGAGCAATTATGCGATCGTTATCATCAAAGTTAGGTTCTCCTAAAAACTGGTCTGGGGGAACATCACCATTAGGATTATCCAAGACTGTTCCCGAAGCAGGTAATTGGGCTATCTGAGGAGTTCGATTGTCAAAATACAGTCCTTCAAAACTCAGTTTGGTTTGTTCGCTAATCTGCCAGCTAATAACTGGTGCCACCGAAAAGCGATCTAGATCGACATCATCAACATCAATAAAAGTTTCCGAGTGATAGATCGAAGCATTTAGACGATAAGCTACTGTCTTACTCTCATTTAATGGACCTGATAGATCTAATGCACCCTCAATACTGTCGAGAGTATCATAGCTTACTGATAAATCATAAAAAGGTTCCAATGAAGGCTGTTTGGTAACAATATTAATAACGCCTCCTGGAGAAACTTGACCGCCAATGATAGAAGCAGATCCCGATAAAATTTCGAGTTGCTCGACATTACTCAATTCTCTCGGTGGCGAGAAGGTGAAAAAAGTTTGTGGAACTCCATTAAGCAATGTTGAGTTAGAGACATCAAAACCGCGAATCAATACGTTGCTAAAATTAGATCTGGGTAAACCATTTGTAACGACACCCACAGCATTTCTGGATAAGGCATCACGGAATTCAGTCGCCCCCCGATCTTCAAATACTTGACGAGGTACTACCTGAACTGTATTTGGAGTGTCAATAATCGGTGTATTATTACGGGTAACGCCTGCCTCAGGAACAAAGTAATCACTGCCTTCTTGTCCTTGACCCGTAGCAATAACTTCGATCTCCTCATCTGGCTCTTGTTCGGCGGTGGTGCTTTCAGGAGTAATGCTTAAAACTAAATCGTCTTTTTCTGTTACTATCTCTGCGCTTGGGGTTTGGTTTTCTCCTGTAATCCTGACTCGGATGTTATTTTCATCGCCTTTATTAACAGTTACGCTGCTAATTCCTGGTGCGGGGTTGAGTTCTGTCACGCCATTTCTTATTGAAAAAGCCAAGGTTGCATCCAGAATATCAATTACTAGATCGTTACCTTCGGGTAGAATCAACGGCACTAACCTTTCGCTTCCCGCTACCGTTTCTAACACCAACTCCAATCCATTTTCGGTTTGGACAATCTCTACCCCAGTAACCCGCGTTAAATCATCCTGCGCCAGCAAATCCACAGCATTATTTGATAAATATTGAGAATTAGACTCAACTAATTTAGATGATTCTGCCGACACGGGAAAAGCGAGTGTATTGCTGTAAACAATAACAATACCTGTAAATAATAAATTTTTATGCTTAATAAAATAGTTAGCAATATTCATACTTCTTCAAGCTTATAGAGAATTATTCTAAATAACTGTAGAAGTCAGAATACAGAGTTGCTAAATTGTTGTCTATCCAAAAAGCGATCGTAATTATCCCAAAAGCGTCTTGTCATTCTTCAATGCTCAATAATTTTCCCCCGAACAATCTCTGGGAGTCATACCAAATTTGCGTTTGAAAGCAGCCGAAAAATGACCGAGATGAGTGTAGCCAATATTATTCGCAACCGTTGCTACGCTTAAATCCCCTTCTCGTAACATTAACTGTGCCTGTTGGAGGCGATAGTTGTGAAGATAATTAAACACAGTAGTACCATATATTTCTTTGAAACCCTGCTGGAGTTTGCGATCGCTCATACCAACAGTTTTAGCTAAAGCTTTAATGTTAGGAGGATTATCTAAGTCATTGAGTAATATTTTTCTCGCGTCGTAAATGCAGTCTATTTCTTTAGGCTTTAATCTAGTATGAGTAGTCTGGCGATCGCAATTAGTAGTTAACAAAGAAAGTTGCATTGCCATTAATTCCAGAGCTTTGCCTTCGAGATACATTCGAGCGATCGCACCTTGATAGGGATGGTGCCAAATTTGCTCGATTATCGTTTGCATTTCTTGGGTTATATCCCCCAAAGCAGAGTGAAATCGCTGAGGTTTGTCGTTTTCAATTAATGCTTGCAACTGCTTGGGAACTGTATTGAGTTCGGTGACAAACCTTCTAATAATATCTAGATCTATTTCTATTCTCAGCATTTTCAGGCGATCGCCCGCCCAAGACTGTTCGATTTCTTCAATATCTGGTAAATAAAACAAATAATTCTGTCCCTTAGTTTCAGTATATTCTGCTGCGATACCTTTGACACCAGGAGAAATGACGCTATGATATCCACTTAGATAAAATTTAGCGACAATCGACTGGTAATTATTGTGTTCTACTAACTCATTGCGATCGAGGAACATCTGTTCGTCAACAATATCTAACTCGATGCCCGATGACAAATTAGCATAACGATATTGTTCTGCACTCCATTGGCTTTTAGCTGTTATGATTTCATCAAACCCGCGAGTATTAGATTCTATTTGCTCGTATTCTAGAGTTTTTTTATATAAGCGATCGTATTCTGTCTCGGTATAAACTTTCATAAAAATATAATTAGCAATTAATCTATAAATTTCTCAGCTTTAGATTTTTGGTTGACGCTGTAGAATAGCCGTGAGTATACCCAATCCGAAAACGCCTAAGAGGGCAAACCCCAGCAGTAACTTACCCGACTCTAATAATCCTGCACCCAATGCCACGATTGGCGGGTTAGAAATGACAACACTAATTACTAATGCAGGAGCAAATTTACGCCAGGGTGTTTTGGTTAAGCCGACTCCATAGCTAACAAAATCAAACAAACCCGTCATTAAAAAACCAGTTATCAACCAGAAATTATGCTCTAAATTCTTTTGACTAAAGCGATCTATCTTATTTATAAAGCGATCGCCTACCAACCTTGTAACTAAACTTCGACCATATCTTCTAGATAAATAAAAACTGAGGCTACAGGAAATAAGATCGGCAAGACAAATTACAGTTAACCCCGATCCAAAGCCAAATAGTCCACCTGCTAAAACAGAGTAAGCCGTCCCTGGAAGAGCGGGTATAATCACGCTGGTTAAACGCAATCCTCCCACCACTAAAAAAGCCCAGACTCCCATCTGTTCGACATTAGAACGAAGCTGTTCGATTCCGAAACGATTGAGCAACCAGATTCCTAGTGCAATAAGAATAGCGATCGCCACAAACCGAGCAATTTTAACCAGCTTTCGATTCCCACTAATACCAGGATTACTCATGGCTAATTATTGAAAGAATGATTAGACTCGACCGCTTCGGAATGATTAAAAGGCGGATAATACACTTCCCGCCTCAAAATCCAGCCTGTCTTTTGCTGTACGTATTCATGAGTACTCAATTTTTTGGCTTTGGCTTCTTGGGCGATAGTTCTATAATCCCAGCCAAAATATTCGCATAGTTGTCTTTGACTTAAACCCATGTTAGTCATAAAAATTTGCGTGCATGATTAGAAAGATAATTACATTATTGAGAATTAATTGCAAGTAATTTGTAAAAATGATATGTTGATTTTGTTAGCCAAAACCAGGGCGATCTCACTGGAGTCCGACTTGTTTAGAATCAGATCTTGTTTAAGCCAGGAATGAAGCCCATGGTTTATAGCGAGTTAACTACTGCTTTGTTGTATCGGAGGCGTGTAATTGTTCTTATGCGCTTCTTTTACCTCTTTTTTTGATAGTGGATAAAAAATAATCATGAATAAACTCGATCGCAACTGTAAAAATCGCCTACCTCAATGGCAATCGGAAAAAATGAGAAGCTTAATTGAAGAGCGTTGGTCAGAAGTTTGGGAAATTGTTGTTGCTAGGGAGAATTCTTTAGAAAGCCCACACTCATATTCAAAAAATTACCGACGGAATTCAAATTTTTGAGAAGTTGCGATCGCACTAAATTATTCTTCAAAAATTATGTTTACCTATATTTTGAGCTGCTTTTGTGAGAAATAGGAGATGATGGTATAAATATCTAAAATGATAATCATTATCAAACACTTGAGGGTAAAATAATTTGCAGCACATCGAACGAATCGATTTCCCAAAAATGGGACTGCTTGCTAGTTTATATATCTCGCAATATATTCCTCTGATGTTTTTTTATGAGGCGTTACCCGTATATCTACGACAACGAGGAAGTTCCTTAGAAGCGATCGCTTTAGTCAATTTACTAATTTTGCCCGTTGTCCTTAAGTTTCTTTGGTCGCCCCTAATCGATCGCTATGGTTTTACTCGTTGGGGACACTATCGGTTCTGGATTGTTTTATTTCAAGTGATGGTATCTTTGCTGACCCTAGCTTGTGCTTTTATTGATATCGAACAGAATCTCAATTTGCTGTTGATAATTGGCTTTGTGATGTGTGTCTTTTGTACTAGCCAAGATATCGCAGCCGATGCTTTAGCAGTTAACTTGCTTACTCCTGAAGAAAGGGGTTTGGGTAATGGTATTCAGGTAAGCGGTCATTATTTGGGGGCGGTAATTGGTAGCGGTGGGATGTTAATTTTGCTCGATCGCCTTGCTTGGCAAAAAACCCTGTTGCTAATTGCTTTAATTATGGTGATTTCTCTATTGCCAATTCTGCTGCATCAGGAAGTAGTAACCGCAAAACCCGTAGTAAAAGCCAGTATCAGCAAAGAATTAGCCGAGTTTTTTGGTCGGCGAGAGTTATGGCTATGGCTGTTAATTTTAGCCACCTACACCACGGGATCTAGTATGGCAATTACCATGTTTCGTCCGCTACTGGTAGATCTGGGTTTATCCACAGCCCAAATCGGACTACTGCTAGGAGTAGTCAGCTATGGCGTAGGCACGATTGGGGCTTTAATTGGAGGTATGACAGTCAATTTTTTAGACCGCAAAAAATTGTTAATGGTTGGCGGATGTTTACAAGGAATAGTTATTTTAGGTTTTCTCTTACCAGCCTGGGGAATTAGCAGTCTAGTTATTTTATATCTTTTGGGTATTACCTTTAACGGTATCTATGGTGTTGCCGAAACTGCCACCTCAACAATCAAAATGGACAAAAGTAGTGCCGATAGTGCGGGGAGAGACTTTACAATTCGAACTTCCATTGCCTTTATTAGTAGCGCGATCGCAGGTAGTTTTAGTGGCACAATTGCTGAAGCGGTCGGCTATTCTGGCTTGTTCGTACTTTGTGTCGGACTAACCCTGGGCAATTTACTTCTAATTTCCAGACTCAAAGTTTAGCAGTTATTAGTTATTAAGTGAAATTATTTTTATCTTTAAACAACCAGCAAGAATTTTATACCGAACTCCAACAACAAATTGGAGCGAGTATTACTAATGATGGTTTTGAAAATTGTTTGTTAATACCTCCCCAAATGGGACAAGGTATGACTCGTACTTTCCACTTTGCTTCGGGACTACAACTATACATTCAGGAAAACTCAACCCACGAAGCCATTAGCTTAGAAACAGAACTCAATTACTTATCCTTAGTTATGAGTTGGATTGTTAAAGGTACGGCTAACTTTGCTTTAGGCGAACGCGATTGCTATTTGTCTTCTCCCAATCATCACTTGTGCTATTTCCATGACATTAACGGTAGATTAGAGTTTGCTGCCAATAGTTCCGTCATGATGGTAGATCTAGCATTAGAATCCTATTCTCCTTTATATGATGCGATCGCTCAATCCCCGTATTTTCCCTCGCAAATCAAAAAATTCCTCTTAAATAGCGAAACAGGATATCTGCGACAACAACTTACCACTACCCCTGAGATGACAATCGCGCTGCATCAGATCGTCAACTGTCCCTATCAAGGCTTGACTAAGCAACTATATCTAGAAAGTAAGGCGATCGAGTTATTAACCCTCAACCTAAGTTTGCTAGAAGCAGAATACAGCAGATCTACTGCAACCATAGCAATTAAACCCGATGACATTGAACGTCTCCACCGAGTTAAAGAAATCCTAATTGAAAATATCGATCGCCCGCCTACCTTAAATTCCCTGGCAAGACAGGTAGGCTTAAACGAATTCAAACTCAAACAGGGATTCCGCCGTCTATTTGATACTACCGTATTCGGTTTTCTCCACGATTATCGGATGGAGCGATCGCGTTTATTACTAAAATCTGGAACTCGCAACGTTACGGAAGTAGCCCAAGCAGTCGGCTACAGCAACATGAGTCACTTTGCAGCAGCGTTTCGTAAGAAGTATGGCATCAATCCCAATCAGTATAAAAAATGTAGTTAAGTGGGTATTGTTTAACTTGCTAGTTTTTTAGTCGAAGATGTCTGTTAAATTTACTGCCAATCCAGGTAAAATATTCTCTCCAGTCAGAGTTTGAGGATTGTAGATCGCTTCTTTAGTCTGTCCGTTACGATAAATTTCCACCTGCTTATCTTCAGGATTAATCAACCAACCTAACTTTACACCACAGTCCATATACTCCTGCATTTTGGCTTGTAGTTCGCGCCAATCGTCAGTAAGGGAAACTAACTCGATCGCGAAATCGGGATCGATAGGGGCAAATTTATCCTGTTGCTGTAGGGTAAGTTCATTCCATCGCTCGATCGCAATCCAAGTCACATCAGGAGATCGCACAGCACCATTAGACAGTTTAAAACCTGTAGAAGAATTAAATGTAACCCCTAAATTTGCTTTACTATTCCACAGTTCTACTTGAAATAATAATTTAGTGTTTCTCCTGCCGCTATTACTTCCTGTAGGCGACATAATTATTAAATGTCCTTCACTGTTAGTTTCAAATCTAGTTTCTGGATTGTCAGTTGATAGCTTCAAAAGTTCGGCATCACTAATTTCAGGAGCGATCGCCTTTAAATTGATCGACATTAGTCGTAATTTGATTACTAGTTTGGTTGCTCATTAATATTCTACCGATAACTTCAAGACAAAAGCTAAAGACAAAAGACAAAAAACATCCAAGACTAATAACTTTCACAACTCAAATAGGATTACTGTTTAAACCTAAAACAAACCGCCTCAATACTTACTCCCTTTTGGGGTGAAAATAATCCGCCTGGGAGTAGTTTAGTTATCTCAGTCAATTCTACGATTCATTGCAGGTACAAAACTAGCCTGGATTAAGACTAATGGAAATATTCAAGATTCCGACGCTACTCGATCGCCTGCCACTAATCGACCTCAATCGTATAGAGTCTGAAGCTGCTGCGGAGGTGCGATCGTCTTTTATCAATTTGGGAGAATTCGATCGCGGTACTGCAACTCTAATTAAGTATGCGGGGGAAACTCCCTGGGAAAGGCACGTCGATGGTGACGAGTTCTTTTACTTATTGGAAGGAGAACTGCGAGTGACTTTACTAACAGAAGATATGCAGGAATTTGTCTTAACTTCAGGAGATACTTGCATTGTGCCTCGTAATGTCTGGCATCGCAGTAAGGCTGATTCTCAGGTGACTTTACTGGCGTTGATTGCCTCAGAACACGGTGCAGTTTCCTATGCCGAAGATCCCAGAATTGCTATTTAACCTATCCGACTCAAGATGAAGCTATACAAATTACTATTTCAGGCGGGGATTGCTACCGCTGTGGTTTTGACTTCTTTGCTAATACCAACAGAAGCTAAAGCCAACTTAAATACATCAGCCAAGCAATTACTGGTACAAAACGAATTAACTAAAGTTATGGGAGTAAAGTTAGAACAAACGACATCGGGTTTAAGGGTTGTTTTAGAAACAGAAGCTGGTAAACAATTAGTCCCCTTAATTTTTTCTGAAGGTAAACAACTGACAGTTGATATTTTAGATGCGACTTTAGCCTTACCCCAAGGCAATAGACTCCAGCAAGCTAATCCTGCCACGGGCATTGAGACGATAAGCTTAACTCAAATCGACTCTACCAGTATCCGTCTTACCATTACGGGAGAAGAACAAACTCCCTCTGCCAATGTTGTTCCTTCTCCTAGAGATTTAATTATTAGCGTTTCTCCCGAAAGCACAGAAGAGGCAGATACATCTCAAGTAATCGACGTGGTGGTTACTGCCCAAAAAACCGAAGAAAGCCTGCAAAAAGTTCCCTTAAGCATTACCGCTTTGACCGAAGAACAATTAGAGGATGGTAATATTGATTCCCTCAGAGGCATATCCGATAGTACCCCTAACTTCAGTATTTTGGATGCTTCTGGGAGTCGTGCCTTTCTCTACTACAGTTTGCGGGGATTTTCCAATTCTAACCTAACCAATCGAGATGCAGTCGGATTCTATATCGATGATGTCCCTTACGACTACGGCGGTTTTCTAGATCAGAATCTAGTCGATCTCGAACGGGTAGAAGTATTGCGGGGGGCGCAGAATATTCTCTACGGACGGAGCGCGATCGCAGGTGTAGTTAATACCATTACCCGTAAGCCCAGCGATAAGCTAGAGTTTCTGGGAGATCTTAGCTATGGTAATTTTGCTAACTTCGAGGGTAAAGGCAGCGTTAGCGCACCAATAGTTAAAGATAAATTAGGTCTACGTTTATCGGGAAGTTACGGCAGGCGAGACGGTTTTATTGAAAACACCGCCCAAGACAATACTGTAGACGACCAATCGGGGGGTAACGGACGGGCAAAATTACTCTGGACTCCCCATAAAGATTGGGAAGTTACTCTCAATAGTTCATTGGAAAGCTATCGAGATGGGGGATATCCGTTTGTCCCCTTAGAACGGGACGATCCCTTTACTACCGACCAAGATGTTAACGGGTTTAATGATTTTGATGCTAATACCCAAGCACTCAAAGTAGCCTATAGCAGTGATAAGGTTAGAATTACTTCTATTTCCTCAAGACGTTCTTCTGAAGTAGATCAGGAGGCAGATCTTGACTATACTGCCCTAGAAGCTGGTTCGGTTATTAATAAATTTGATTCCACCATATTTAGTCAGGAAATACGCCTCCAGTCTCCTGCTGATGCCGAAAGATTGCGCTGGATTGTTGGGGGATATTTTGAATCGCGAGGTTTTGATACTGTCGATAATGGTTTTGTGGTGGGTAATGATGCAGCAGAACTATTTCAGTTACCTGGGGATAGCACGATTCTTAGCGATAGCGAGACAGATGAAACTACTCTGGCAACCTTTGGACAGCTAGATTATAAACTGATTGAATCTTTAACTCTTTCTGCTGCTTTACGCTACGAAACTAACGATTCGGAACTAGAGTTTTTAGAAAGTAATATAACTACTCCCCAAGGAGTGATACCCAATTTCCGCGTCGAAAATATTGAAGCAGAAAGCGATGCCCTCTTACCCAGAGTTGCCCTGGAATACGAACTTACTCCCGACATACTTACTTATGGCAGTATCACCGCAGGATATCGTCCCGCAGGGGTTAACTTTGGCGCGGATAATGATAGTAAAGAGGTTCTCAGTTTCGATCGCGAACGTTCTTTGAATTACGAACTTGGGGTTAAGTCATCTTGGTACGATAATCGTCTGGTGTTAAATGCTGCGGTGTTCCACAATGATATTAATGATTTTCAAGTAGTGTTGTTCAACCAATTTTTACAGGCAGAAAGAATTGATAATGCGGATGCGGAGATTACGGGGGCAGAAGTAGAGTTAAAAGCTACCCCCGCCCAAGGTTTAGACATCATCGCAGGATTGGGCATTGTCGATACTGATTTTACTGAATATACTAATTCCATTACGGGAGAAGATTTTAGTGGCAATAACCTAGTATTTACTCCTGGCTATACCTTTAACATTGCCATGCAGTATCGTACTCAATCGGGAGTAGTGAGTAGACTCGAACTTGTGGGAAGTGGCGCAACCTTTTTTAATGAAGACAATACCCTTAAATCCGAACCCTACAGTATTGTTAATGGGCTACTGGGCTATGAGTTTGGCGACAATGGGGTTTATTTCTTTGCCAACAACATCTTCGATCGCGAGTATGTAACTACTGCTTTTGAAGACTTTGGCTTTGGCGAGTTTGGTTCTTTGGGTTCTCCTGTTACTTATGGCTTGCAGGTGAAAGCTAAGTTTTAGATGCTTTGAATGGATCGATAAAAGCATACCCGACCAAAGATATAATTACGCCAACAGCAGAAAATAAAGCGATCGCGCAAGCCATTCCCGCACCAGTTTCACTACCAAAGATACCGCCAAACAATTGAGCTAAAAGACTGTTAGTTTGCATAGCTGGTTCAAAATAATTATCCACTAATACACCCGCGATCGCAGCACCTAAAGGCGTTGCTATACCTGCAATTAAATCTCTGGCTGCAAACACTCTTCCCTGAATTTCTGGCTTTACCTGTGACATCCAAATTCCTTGATTGGAACTATTAGGAAAAGGGGAACAAAAGCCACTAACAACCGCAGCAATTAACTTACCCACCATACTTTGAGTCACCGAGAGTAAAACTAAGCCCCCCTTCCAAACAGCATTACCCAGTAACAAACCATTAATACGTCGTTTGGGTAAATTCCAGATGCTCATAGTAGCAGCACCCAATACACCGCCAATACCAAAAGTAGTTAACAACCTGCCCCAAACTGTAGGATCGTTATTGCTACGGGCTAAAACCATTGCGGGTAGAATGGCGAAATTGAAACTATCGATGAAGTTGGTTATTAGCAAAAATCCGAGGATAGCGAGTAAACGACGATGCTTGAGAAGATAACGCCAGCCAAAGCTTAATTCCTGTTTGATGTTGGTAATATTTTGTCTATTTGAGTTATCGCGATCGGGTTGGGGAATAGCGACTATGGAGAGAGTTGCGATCGCCATGAAAAACGTCACCAGATCGATTATTAGAATTCCTTTCAAGCCAATTACAGGATACAAACCGCCAGCCAAAGCAGGGGCTAAAATAAAAGCCCCTGACATTTGAACCGAATTAAGCGCAGTTGCCCGATTGTATTGTTGTGGGGGGACGAGTAAAGACAGAGACGCAGAGTAAGCTAATCCTTGAACAAAGCCAAACAGACTATTTACGGCTGCGGTACAGTATAAGTGCCAAATTTGCAGATTATTACTTAAAAAGAGTAAAAGCAGAGCAATTGTAGAAATTCCTGCTACCAGATCGCCGATAATCATCAACAGTTTGCGACTATAGCGATCGACCAACACTCCAGCAAATAGAGAAGCGATAACTCTGGGAGTCTGTACGAAAAACAAGATTAAAGACAAAGGTGTCGCTTGTCCCGTAACCTGCCATGCCCAGATGGTGATAGCAAAGTTGGTCATTTCTGAACCCAACAGGGAAGCTAGTTGACCGATCCAGATAAGGAGGAATTTACGCACGATTTTTTTGAAGTAGCTGTTGCTTTAATTCTTCCAAATAAAGTTCAGTTCCAATTGTCCCAGGTAAACCCGCACACAAATAGGTCGGAATAAAATAAACTCGTCCTGCTTTACTAGCATCCATAGATTGAGCGATCGCATTTTTTTGCCATGCTTGTTTTATCTTTGATAGTTGATTGCGACGGAAGTTATTGAGTTTTTCTCCTTCGCCAAAATCATGACCAAAAACAATAATCGAATCGGCATCGTTGAGTTCGGGTAGAGTTTCAATCGAAATAGGTCTTGATGGTGAATTGGGTTTAGGAGGTTCGAGTCCAGGAATTGGAACGGGTTGAAAACCTAATTGTTCGGGTAATGAGGTACACTTCGTATGGGAATCAAGGGAATTAATTTCTTTGAGTTGTGACGACTCGAGCGATAAAAGATCGGGATTTTCAGCTACTACGGGGGCAAAGGCTTCGCGGGCTGCTGCAATCTTCTGTTGGGTTTCTTCAAGTAATTGTTCGGCTTGTTGAGGGCGATTTACGGCTTGAGCGATCGCTTTTAAATTCTCCTCTGGTTCAGCATATTCCAGCAATATAGTGGGGGCAATCTGGGATAAAGTATCGTACTGTTGGGCGTTAGCTTCAGTACCAATAATTAGATCGGGCTGCGCTTTGGCAATGGCTTCAATAGACGGTTCGTAGGCTATACCCACATTGGCTATTGGTTGAGCTATCATCTCTCCCAGATAGGGAATTTGTTCGTTAGGCTTATCATAATCTCCTTGATGAAATGCCACATGATCGCCATAGGCTACTGGCTGCACCTCTAAAGCAAGTAAAGGTTCTAAAACATAAGGACCGAGTACCGCTACTCGTTAAGGGCGATCGCAAACTTCAGTTTCTCCCGCTTCATGTTCGATAGTACGACAATCAGTTTTATCTGATGTAGATGTTTCTAAATTATTAGTTTGACTTTGACAAGAGGCGATCGCTAATCCTACAAATACAGACAGTACCAAAAACCGAATCGACAAAAACATTCTTTTATACTTACAAATTTTCATTTACCTAGCTGTTAGTGGGTAAAACAGTTCATTTGATAATTGCGTTTCACGCTAATTAAAATACTTGCTACTGCGCCCGAAGGAAGTCCTTTAGGGCTACTTATCAAAACTCCACCGCAACCGAACCTCGAACAGTAAATGGGTCGCCAGGATAATTAAATCTAGTTCTAGAAGTATTTACAGATTCGATAAAATCAACATCAAATAAATTATCGAAGTTCAATCTTACCTGCCAGTTATCCCGACTGTAGAAAAGGGCAGCATTAGTGAGGAAATAGCTATCTGTCGTAAAACTATTGGGTAGTCCTCCTTGTCTTTCTCCGACAAAGTTAAATCCCGCACCAAAGCCCAATCCTTGTAAACTTCCTTTTTGAAGTTCGTAGGTTGTCCATAAACTGGCACTGTTTTCGGGTATTCCTGTCAGCTTACTACCCACAAATTCGGGGTCGGTATCTTCTGTCACTTCGGCATCGATAAAGGCATAGGAAGCAATAATGTTCCAACCAGGCATGATTTGTCCGCTCAGGTCGATATCAAATCCTTCACTTTGCTGTTCTCCCGTGGCAATAAGTGCTGAACCCACAGGATCGCTCGGATCGTTTACGGCGACGTTTTGCTTGGTAATGTTAAAGTACCCTAGAGTTGCTGACAGACGATTCTCTAGGATCTCGGCTTTAATTCCCACATCAAACCCTTCTCCTGTTTCTGGTTCTAAAGGTTCTCCATCAGCGTCGGTATTTTCTGTATTTGGCACAAAAGACTGAGAATAGTTGGCATATAGAGAAATCGGCTCAATCGGCTGATAGACTATACCAATGTTGGGAGTCACAGCATCGTCGTTTTGATTGGTTTCTTCGCCAGTTAAATTATCAGTCAGGTCTAGGTCAACGATATCGTAACGTACTCCTGCTGCTAGAATTAAGTTATCTAAAAGATCGATTTGGTCTTGTAGATATATTCCCAGTCGATCTGTCGTGCGATCTAAATCCTCAACGGGAGAAAGCTCCTCTCGATCGGGTAGAGGAACGGCAAAATAGTCTGGATCTGAATCAAAAATATCGATCGGACTAGCAGGTTCAAACAATACTCCAGATGATTCTTTCCCATCTGCACGAGATAGATCGACACCAAACAAAAGATTATGCTTTAGTGAACCCGTATCGAATTTACCTCGAACATTAGTGAAGAGCGAAAACTCTTCGTTTTCTATTGCTTCAGTAGCATATAAACGAGTTAACTCTCCCGTTGATTCATCTACGTTGAATGGTAATGCTAAAATACCAGACGGACCATCATCCGAAGCATAGCGAAACCGATTGCGTAATTGCCAGTTTTCGCTGAAATTATGCTCTAAGGTGTAACCCACATTCAGGTTGGTAAATTCTTGGCTATCGTCGGGATTATTAGTTACTCGTTCTAAAGGAATATCGGCAATGCCCTCACCAAAGGCGACAGTGCCAAAGTTCACTGGATCGTTATCTTCCGCGTATTCCAGGTTGAAAGTTAAGTTAGTGCGATCGCCAATTTGCCAGGCGATAGTAGGGGCGATGAAAAAGCGATCTAGGCTGTCTTCAAAATTGCGAAAACTATCCTGCGTTCGATACAGTGCATTAAAACGATAGAGCAAGTTACCATCGCCCGTTAACGGTCCCGATAGATCGATACTGGGACTATAAAAATTGCGGTTTCCTAGCTGAAATTGCAGATTATAATAGGGTTCGGCAAGAGGTTTTTTCCTCACCAGATTAATTATTCCTCCTGGTTCTGCCTGACCGAACAAGGTCGATGGTCCTTTTAAAATTTCGACTCGCTCTAGATTAGCTGTTTCTGGGGCTGCCGAATCTGCACTAAAACCAGGAAAACCGCCAAAACCATCTCGTGCAATTCTCGCATCCCTAAATCCGCGAATGGCAGCCTCAAACGCCCGACCATCATTATTGCCCAAAAACGTTACTCCCGCAGCGTTTTCTAACACCTCTTCTAGCCCAGTTGCCTGCTGGTCTTCAATCACTTGTTGGGGAATCACCTGAATCGACTGAGGAACATCGCGCAGCGGTGCATCAATTCTGCCACCGATATCTACATCGGGAACCAAATATTCTTCTTCTGCACCCTGACCTGTGGCAATCACCTCTATTTCTTCATCAGGCTCTTCTGCTGTCGCTCTTTTAGGGGCAATGCTTAATACCAAACCGTCTCTACCTGGTAAGATTTCCGCGCTTGGTGTTTGGTTTTCCCCCGTAATCCTGACTTGGATACTATTATCATCGGCTTCATTAACTGTAATCCTACTAATTCCTGGCGCGGGGTTAAGTTCGGTAACGCCATTTCTAATTGAAAATGCTAAAGTGGCATCCAGGATATCAATTACTAAATCGTTACCTTCTGGCAAAATCAACGGGACTAATCTTTCACTTTCTGCGGTCGTTTTTAAAATTAACTCCAACCCTTCCGCAGTTTGATTAATTTCTACTCCCGTAACCCGCGTAACTCCTTGGACGATTAGATCTTGTTTCAAGTCAACTACAGATGGGGGACTAGGGAATTTCTCTACTAGAGCTTTCTCCTTGTTATGTGCCCTAAAGGATATATGCGAAGCGGTATCCCCTTGCGGGACACCTTCGGATAAAGCGATATCCTTTAGGACTCCTTTTCTCCCCGTCTTCCTGTCTGTATAAGTCTCCTCGCCTTCCCTGCTTTCTTGCCCTCCTGCTTTCTGCGCTAACGATATTTCTGCCACAGCAATTTGACCTATAGCAATTGCCAAAAACACAAAAAGATTCCAACCTAGTAAATACTTTCTCACTATGCTCCTCACATCATTACTCAAGCCCGCCTAAAAAGAGCTTGATGCAAATTATTTTCAATTAATTTAATTTACTGGAGAACTAAAGTTATTTCTAGAAATTTTGAACCGTAGCTGCATTTTTTTCCAAGACATTTTGCTAAATCTAGTTAAGGTAAGTAAATTTATCAATCGGTTTAACTCAACTAACTTCTTGCCTTACTTGCATCTGAAGCACTTTAGGATTAACTCCGAACTGTTGGCGAAATGCTATGGCAAAATTACTGCGACTTTTGTAACCCACTGCTGCTGCAACCTCTTCAACGGACAGTTCTGAAGTCATTAATAGTCTTTTTGCTTTTCGCAAACGGTAATTTCGCAAGTAGCCAAAGGGAGTTGTATTATGTACCTGATGGAAGCCTTGATTAAGCTTGAAGCGATTTGTACCTACCTGTTTGGCTAACATCTCTGTGGTTGGGGGATTGATGCTCTGACTCTTTAAGATTTTTTCTGCTTGGTAGATATAGTTGAGATCGGATTTGTTTAAACGCGATCGCAGCATTCCTTCTTCAAAATATAGAGTAACTAAGTTCAAAGCCTTTTGTTTTAAATAAGCACGACGAGTTGTACCTTGATATGGACAACTGAGAATTTGTCCGATAACTCGTTCCATTGTCGCGGAAATTAAATTATGACGTGCATATTCGATATCTTGTATCTCAGGATAAACAGTACCGCTTAAAACTTGCTCTAAGGTTGCCTGAGAACTGTGAGAATCGACAGAAATCGTATCCTGTAGAACTCTTTCGAGCATTTCCTTGGTATTAGAACTGGAGTATCCTTTTCGGTACCGATATATGGAGCGAATAACTTGCTCGGCAATGTCGAGTGTTTGAGGGAACAATCTTGCCATAAATTCTTGAAGATAAATCGCGGTCGTGGATTGTTTAAAAACAATCTCTACGTTAAAAATTTGTTGTTGCGATTGCTTGATATGTATCTCTCTTAATCCAAAGCAAACGTCAAATAAGCTATGTCTCGCATCAGCACCTGTAAGTGGAAAGCCAAAAGCTACAAAACTATTGTGACTCGGTATGTCAATTACCAAATTGCGATCTAGCCTATAGTTTTCAATGACAAGGCTTAAATCATCCCGCAGCGGAATTTCTTGCCTGTATCCTTGACCTAAATGCGATGGACAGACCTGAATGCGATCGCTTTTATCCGAATGTAACAACCTCGAATCCTTATAACTTCCCCGTTCGAGCCAGTCTTCATATCGCTCTAACATTAATCTCGTTACCATAATGCTAATAAAAATATATTGACGATTTTAAAAATAAACTGTTGCAAATATTTTGCATTGTTATATGATATTGAGAAAATTATAAAAACTAATTTAATAACTGTTCTTGCAGTTGCTTGAGAAAGATCTCCGTACCAAAACATTATGAGTGAATTCTCTTGTCCCTCCTGTATTCAAAGTTTGTTCTAATAGTTGCGCGACCGTGAGTGCTTTCATATCTCGATTTGATTTAGGCAATCGCTTTATAGGTCATACATCAGTACGAATGATAAAAAGCCTGCCGTAGATAAGACTAAATCTAAGGATTTAATAAAAATATATAGTAATAAGTAAATTAACCATAATGATTCTCATTAAGTAAGTATAATACTTGAATGAGCAAGCAGTGGTTAGTTATTCGCCCGAAGGTATTACCAATATCGTTTCACCTCGATCGCCGAGTGCCAGTAATTTTGTCAATTCTGACTGCAATTACCTTGGTAGCAATGGTGTTTAGTGTGGGCTATGGAGAATATCCAATTTCGCCTATAGATGTGGTCAAAACGTTGTTGGGTATACCTACAGCCAATGGGGACTATGCTTTCATTATCAATACCTTACGTTTACCCAGGACTATTGTAGCTTTCCTAGTTGGAGTAGGACTGGCGATCGCTGGTACGATTACGCAAGGCATTACTCGCAATCCTCTAGCTGCTCCCAGTATTATCGGCGTGAATGCAGGAGCGATTTTGGCTGCGGTAACATTACTAATTCTACTGCCCAATACTCCCGTATCTCTACTTCCCTTTGCTGCTTTTGGGGGCGCGTTGACAGTCTCATTGTTAATCTATCTCTTAGCTTGGCAAGGAGGTAGTTCCCCCGTGCGGTTAATTTTGGTAGGTATTGGGTTTAGTTTAATTGCTGGTGCTTTAACCGATATTATGATTACCTTTGGCGAGATTAATACCGTATCTCAGGCTTTAGTTTGGTTAGCAGGGAGCGTTTATGGGCGTAGTTGGTCACAAGTATTTTCCTTAATTCCCTGGATTGTTATCTTTGGCTTAATAGCATTACTGTTAACGAGAGAATTAAATACCTTAAATTTAGGCGATGAAGTAGCTCGCGGTTTGGGAAGTCGGGTGGAATGGCAGCGAGGTTTATTGCTGTTAACCAGTGTAGCTTTGGCTGGTGCGAGTGTAGCTACAGCAGGTGCAGTTGGGTTTGTAGGCTTGATGTCGCCTCACCTGGGAAGACAGTTAGTAGGAGCTTCTCACGAAGGACTATTGCCAGTAGCAGCCATGCTTGGAGGAATGTTGGTAGTAGTTGCCGATTTATTGGGCAGAGTTTTGTTTGCACCTTTAGAACTCCCCTGTGGCATCATCACCGCTGCGATCGGTGCGCCCTATTTTGTTTATTTATTGATTAGTCAGAGGAAATAGCTTTTAGCTCTTAGCTTTTTTAAATCTTATTTTGAATAATTATGGATCGCAGTACAAATAATATATCGCCTAGTCATCCCGTCTCCTCGTCCCTAAGTCTCCCCGTCTCCTCGTCTCCCCGTCATAATCTAGAAGCCAAACAAATAACTCTGGGATACGATGGTGCTGCAATTATCAGAAACTTGAGTTTGGCAATACCTGCTGGTAAAACAACAGTGCTTGTTGGTGCTAATGGTTGTGGTAAGTCTACTCTACTGCGGGGATTAACTAGATTACTAAAACCTAAATCGGGTCAGGTTTATCTCGATGGTAAGGCGATCGCCAAACTCAAAGCGAAAACGGTAGCGAAAAAAATGGGAATGTTGCCTCAAAGTCCCGTTGCGCCTGAAGGTTTGACGGTAAGAGATTTGGTAGCTATGGGTCGTTATCCCTATCAAAGCTGGACGCAGCAGTGGTCAAAAGAAGATGAACTTCAGGTCGCCGAAGCTTTGTCAATTACTACCATGACGGAATTAGCAGATCGTCCGTTAGACAGTCTTTCTGGCGGACAGAGACAACGAGCTTGGATTGCGATGGTATTAGCTCAAGATACGGATATTTTATTGCTAGACGAACCGACAACCTTTTTAGATTTATCCCATCAGGTAGAGTTGCTAGATTTACTGGACGAACTTCAAAAAAGTAAGGGTAAAACCATTGTCATGATTCTGCATGACCTAA
>NZ_PVWF01000180.1 GCF_003003995.1 Pleurocapsa sp. CCALA 161
TAGTTGATATCTCTGTATAACCATCTGTATTTAATTGATAAAAAATAATCTTATTCTCTTTCCAAAACCATACTTCTTTAATGCCAATAGATTGATACTTTTTCAGATCATCAATACCACCGCTAGAAAAAATGACTTCGATCGCTAAATCTGGAAGTTCTTTATCTGTACCAAAGGCAAAACTAACATCTGGCTCTTTTCCCGCATCAGGTTTATTGCTCAACCTGGTCGATCTCATCGGAAAATAAACTAGGTTTAATTGTCTACAATAAGCAATTACAAGAATAGAAATTGTGGCAGCAATTCTTTCGTGATTTTTGCTGGGAGACACTAAAGTAATTACTCCGTTAAAATAGGAAACTCGATAACCTAAATATTCTTCTGAATCAAATTTCTCATAGTCAGCCCAAGTCATTCCAGCCACACTTAGTGTTTGATCTTGACCCTGGGTACGTTCCGCACTTATTGGCAATTGGATATTGATTAACAAAGTGTTGATTTTCCCGTAAGTTAATCGATATAGATATTTTAAATTAACATTAACCTGACAGTTTTACCCTGAAGAAATTATAAAAATACTGGTAGTGACTGTAGTTGCTGTATCTGCTTTACTAGTCATGACTTCATTATTCTAAATTCACCTCTTCAATCAAACTGCAAAATTGTTCTAGATTTGGGTTGTCTTGAGGTTTATCTGCCCAACGCTCTTTGTAAGCTTCCAACTCTTTTTTAAAGGCAAGAGTAGATTGGACTTGTCGCTCAAGTTCGGCTATTTTGCACTCCAATAAATCTCGCACTAGAGAACAAGGCGATATTCCTTGACGGCGAACTCCCAAAATTTGTTGAATTTCAGCCAAAGAAAAATTTAACGATTGAGCTTTTTTGATAAATTGCACTTGTTTGACCGCATCGTCTGTATAGTAGCGATAACCATTATCGCTGCGAAAAGTGGGTTTTAGTAAACCCAAACTTTCGTAGTAACGCAAAGTACCTACGGTAACATTGGTTTGTTTGGCTAATTCACCAATTTTGATTAATTGCTCTTGTAAAGCTTTAACTTCGATTTGTGTCATATTTTTGGCAAAAAAAATATGAATAATAGTCTTGACTCTATAGTTAGCTGTAGACCCTATACTGAATACAGTTTTTTAGGCGATATTTAGGCTTGATTCGCTCATTTCAGGCAACTTTTCGCCACTTTAATTAAATAAATAGGAGATTTAATCGTGTTTCAAAAATCATCTGTTAAAACTGCGTTAAAAACTGCTGTTGTAGCTGTTGCGGTTGTCATGTTAAATGCTGGTGCTAGTTTGGCACAAGATCAACAGCCCGATCAAAATCAAAATCAAAGCAGTTCATGTGGTTGTTGTAAACAAATGATGAACCAAATGCAGCACTCTAGCTAAATGGTGGTTAGTAGAAAATTATCAGTTAAAAACTAAACAAAATGGCGATCGCTCTTTGGCTAAAATCAATTAAAGCGATCGCTTTCGAGCGATAATAACTAACCAGCGATTATTCACTCGGCAATAGTACTAATCAATCAAAAGCTAGAGAAACTCTTAGTTTGGTTTTTGGAACTCTTCGCGTCCTTCGGCAGAATTAACCGAGGAGGATAAAGTTGGGTTTTGGTGATGATTGTTTAGATGGATTTCTGTTTCATAGGACGTTGCTTTATCTTTTTTGCGCGATCGATGGCTGCGACTAGTAAAATAACCACCTGCTAAGAAAGCACTAACACCAATTACACCTCCTCCTGTTGCGCCCAGCAACCACAAAGGGAGTTGCTCTTCTGAAGTAGTGCTGCTAGATTGACTTTCTTGAGATTTTTTCGATTCGTCAGCCCCTCCGTCTGGCTTGGTTGCTGCTTCTTCTTTACTGCCTCCTCGCAAGGATTGAGCATAAAGCTGTGGCGCACGTTGAGTAACTACTAAATCTCCTTCAAAAAGACCGCTTTTGACTTCTACCAAATCTCCAGAAGTTTGACCAAGAGTGACTTCGACAGATTGAAAAGAATCGCCATTCTGTAAATAAACTAGTTTTTTGTCATCTACATCGACTATTGCCGAACTGGGAATGACTGTAGCTGTTGTGTCTGCTTGACTGGTCATTACTTCTAATTCGGCAAACATTCCTGGTTTGAGAGTACCATTAATATTGCTCAATTGAGCTTTAACTGGGACAACGCGCGTTTCTCCTTCGACTACCGAACCAATTACCGCAATCTTGCCGATAAAAGTGCGATCGCTTACGGATGCTACTTTGGCTCTGACTTGTTGACCATTTTTAATTTTATCTAGATCCTTCTCATAAATATTAGCCGTGGCAAAGACAGTGCTGTCATTAACGATCGTCATCAACTTACCTCCCGCATCTTGAAAGGCTTGACCTAAAGTAACTTCGCGATCGCTAACTCGACCAGAAATAGGTGCTGTTATTATTGCCAGTCCTCGATCGTTTGCTTCTGTACCCAGTTGTTGCAGTCGAGTTTGATAAGTAGTATTGCTCAGTTGTAGAAGAGAATTAGCTGCTTCAAGAGACGATTGAGAGCGTTTGAGTTGGTTTTGAGCCGCCAAAACTTCTCTTTGACTCGAAGCTGTGGTAAGTTGAGCTTTGGTTTCTGCAAGCTTGGCTTGAGATTCGAGCATTTGCCGACGGGGAATTACTCCTTTGTCTGCTAGTTCTCGATCGCGATCGTATTGTTCTTGTGCTACTGCTACTTGGGTTTGCGCTTGTTGTAATTCGGCTTTGGCAATTTCAACTTGACGCTGATAGTTTTGTTGGGCTAAATCTAAGTCGGCTTGTGTTTGTTGTAATTCGGCTTTGGCTTGAGCTTGTTTTTCTTGGGAACTGACGCGCAACTCAATCAAGTCAGGACTGGCAATTACCGCTACAGGCTGTCCTGCTTTTACGTATGCCCCAGGTTCTACTAATAACTCGTTTACTTTCCCAGGAATTGGCGATGTAACTTCTACTTGTTGGCTGGGTAGAGCTTCAATTTGTCCAGTCGTTTTAATGCTAATGTCAAGACGTTGACTGGTAACTGGTTCGACTTTTATTCCCAAACTTTTTGCGGTTTGAGCATCAACTTGGATCGAATCTGAAGCTTCTTGTTGAGAATCTCCGCCTTGAAATTCGTCTCCATGTCCGGCGTGAGCCAGAACAGCAGTAGGAGCGGTTATTAACAATAGACTCAAGATTACTCCAGTACTGCGGGTGAGAGAATTAGGCAAGCGAAACAGATAACGAGTAATGGTCATAGTCAAGATCCTTAAGTGATGAGCGAACGGGTTAACATTGGCGATTGGGCTTCGCGACGCAAAAATATGTGTATTAAATTTTTTAAGGCGCGTTTTGAGTAGGAAGATTCCCACTCATTTGCGAAGCTTATCCTTTAGGAAAAGCCGCCGTGTACTTAGATAGTATGTTTATTACTAATAAAAGTTTTAAACTAGCAAAAAAACATTGCTTTATTGACTAGTTTTTCACAGCTATGTGAAATTGAAATGAAATTTGAATAGGGTATTTTAATCGTTAGTCATTAAAAAAGATGGAGGAGAATATTTCCTCTGTATTTCTTACTAAAAGTAATAGCAATGACTTACTGTTTGTACCAATCCTTACGCCATTGTTTCATCTGCTCAATTTCTTGCTGTTGAGAGGTCAAAATATCTTGAGATAGTTTCTTCATCTCAGGACGCTTGGTTTTACTCAAAGCATCTTTTGCCATGACCAGCGCACCTTCATGATGAGGAATCATGGCATCAATAAAACGCAGATCGAAATCAGCATCGGCTTTACCCAAATCCATGCTCATCATCATACTTTTCTTCATATCATCAGATATCGCCATCATATGACCCATCTCTGGATGCCAAGCCATAGGAGTTTGATCGGCATTAAGATACCAAGTTGTACGCCACTGTTTCATTTGCGCTATTTCTTGTTTCTGAGCAGCAATAATATCTTGGGCTAATTTTTTCATTTCAGGACGCTGCGATTTTTGCAGTACTTCTTCAGCCATATTGACAGCCCCTTGATGGTGCATAACCATGCTGTCGATGAATCTTAAATCGTAGTCTGCATCAGCAGGCCCTATGTCCATCGACATATCGTGAGACATCCCGCCATCACCTTGCATCATATCGTGAGACATTCCACCGTCATCCTGTTTCATGTCTTGCTTATTACTAGTTTCGGTGGCATTAGTATTTGAGGCTAGAGTTTGGTTAGAAATAGCTGGAGAACAGGCGACCGTCAGGGTAGTTGCACCTATAAATGTTAAGGCTATTAATCTAGTTTTAGTAAAAATTGCTTGCATAGATATCGGAATCGAATTTTATTACTCAATAGTCTAGAATTGCATACGAATATGAAATCGAGATGAAATATATAGCTTTTAGGTTAACTTTTCATCTCAACAATACCCATCATGCCAAGATCTTCATGGTCTAAGACATGACAGTGGTAAACTGCCTTGCCAGCAAAATCGCGGAAAGGAATGCGAATGCGAACTGTTTCATTCCCTTTGACTAACACCGTATCTTTCCAAGCGCGATAGGGTTCTGGTTTACCATTGCGCGATATGACTTGAAAGGGATTGACGTGCAGATGAAAAGGGTGAGCCATACCATCTGGATCGACGTTGACTAATTCCCAGTCTTCAACTGTATTGAGTTGAACTTGAGTATCTACTCGATTAGGATCGAAAGCTTTTCCATTAAAGGTAAAAGTCATACCCATTCCAGAACCCATTGCCATAGACAACTCAATACGCCTTACTGTTTTTGGTTCTGACAGTTCTTCTACAGAAATAAGTTGTTGGAGCAAAGGAAGAGAAGAAACAGAACCTTGATATGTGAGTGTTGCTAAAACATGAGGCTTTGTTTGGGTATTTTCCTGCATCATACCCATACCACCCTCCATCATGTGACCACCACCACCCATCATGCCCATCATTTCCATTCCCCCTCGATCGTATGGTAAATTCAAGAGACGATACTGTCCCGATTTTCTATCTCCTCGTACCAAAACTTCTGCCCTTTCTCCAGGTGAAAGCAGCAGTTCTTTGAGTTCTACAGGTGTGCCTATTGCTCCTCCGTCTGTAGCAATTAAGTAAAAAGGATGATTTTCAAAAGCGAGTCGGTAAAAGCGGGAGGGAGAAGCATTGAGGATTCGCAGACGTAGCAAACCACCACGGGCGATCGCTATTTGGGGATTGACTTGACCGTTAACTGTCATTAGCTTCCCTTCGCGCCCCCTCATTATTTCCATTTGGTTGGGAGGTTGAATCCGTCCGCTACCATCTAAAGCAAAATCTTGTAAAACCAAAAATTCTTCTTTAGCAGCTTTTAGTTCGGGAATTTCATCTAATTCACCCCGAATTACAAATAAACCCGCTAAACCGCCGAATACTTGCTCGGCAACAAATCCATGACGGTGGGGATGATACCAGAACGTTCCAGATGGGTGATTTTTGGGGAGAGTAAATTCGTAAGTCAAACTCTCTCCTGACGGAATATCCAGAAAAGCGTTGTCTGCATTGCCAGTGGGAGTGACGTGTAACCCGTGATAGTGTAAGTTAGTAGGCTGAGAAAGATTGTTGGTGAAGCGAATGCGAACGGTATCGCCTGCTTTTGCTTCCAGACGAGGTGCGGGGATTTGTCCGTTATAAGTTAACAGATAGGCTGGCTTGCCTCCGAGATCGATGCGGGTCGAACTCGCTTCGAGGTCAAGTTCTAGCAAACCGTTAGAACTTTTGTAAAGTTTGGAAGGCAAGGCTTTAGTTTGATGCGGAGTTGTTTTGTTTTTCCCAATTGCCCAGCTAGTAGCTGATGTAGCGATTGCACCAGCAGCAGTGAGGATGAGAAACTGGCGACGGTTAAGTTTTGACATGGTTAATTAAAAAGTGCATTCTATACACTACAAACTAAGTTTTTCACACCAAAATGAAATCGGCATGAAATCTTGAGTTAAATTTTCTTTTCTCGCATCAAACAATACTCGATCAACTAATTTAGCCTCGTAGCAGTCGCAGTCCACTCAATGTTACAACTAATGTCGATCCCTCATGCCCAATCACACCAATAGGTAGGGTAATGCCGCCGACAAAATTCGCTGTCAGTAATAAGATGATAAAAGCGATCGCAAAGATAATATTTTGTTTGACAATGCGTTGAGCGCGACGACCCAGACGAATTGCTCGCTCTAACCTATCTAGTCGGTCTGCCATCAATATTACATCGGCGGTTTCTAAAGCGACATCAGTTCCCGTTACTCCCATCGCAATGCCAACGGAGGCTTGGGCTAAAGCAGGTGCATCGTTGATTCCATCCCC
>NZ_PVWF01000181.1 GCF_003003995.1 Pleurocapsa sp. CCALA 161
ACCCACTGAACCCAGGGCTAGGCGAATCATTGCCCAGTGAATGCCGTCGTTGCCTATACAGCCGAGGTAATCGATCACTTGAACTTTTTCTTCAGGCGATCGCTCATTAAACCAGCCTAGGGTAGTGTCATTATCGTGAGTACCTGTGTAAACAATGCAGTTGCGGTCTGTATAGTTATAGGGTAAAAAACCATTAGCGCGATCGCCATCAAAGGCAAACTGCAAGATTTTCATGCCAGGAAAGCTAAATTTATCCCGCAACGCCTCTACTTCAGGAGTAATCACCCCCAAATCTTCTGCCACAATTGGTAGTTTACCCAACTGTTTCTCTAACCGTTGAAAAAATTTATCCCCAGGAGCATTGAGCCAAGTACCTTTGATCGCTGTAGTCTCTCCGTGGGGTACTGCCCAGTAAGCTTGCAACCCTCTAAAGTGATCGATCCGAACAATATCAACATATTCTAAGATAGCTTCGACTCTTCTGATCCACCATTTAAAATCAGTTTTTTCCAGTTCTTGCCAGTTATATACAGGATTACCCCAAAGTTGTCCTGTTTCACTAAAGTAATCTGGGGGGACACCAGCTATTAAGGTGGCTTCTCCCGTATCGGGATCTAGCTGAAAAATCTGGCGGTGCGCCCAGACATCAACGCTATCATGAGCAACATAGATAGGAATATCGCCAAAAAGCTTGATACCTTGCTCGTTGGCATACTGCTTAAGATTTTGCCACTGATAGAAAAACTGATACTGGACAAACTTATGGAAGAGAAGATCATCAGCTAATTTAGCAGCCCATTCTACCATTGCTTGGGGCTGACGAGCAGAAATATCTGCTGCCCATTGATTCCAGCTACTGCTATGGTGAGCCTCTTTCAAAGACATGAATAGAGCATAGTCACTCAGCCAATCATTGTGTCGGTTACAAAAACTTTGAAACTTTCCTTTTTCTTCATCTGAGGCGATCTCTTGAAAGCGATCGCTTGCCTTGCGTAGCAAAGGCATTTTTATTTCAATCACCCTCTCAAAGTCCACCCGATCTAGAGGAAAGTCTGGCAGATGCTGTAGATCCTCCCAGGTCAATAAATCTTGCTGTTGCAGAACTGCGGGGCTAATTAATAGCGGATTTCCTGCCAAAGCAGAATAAGATAGATAGGGAGAGTTGCCATAACCTGTCGGCCCAATTGGTAGTATTTGCCATATTTGCTGGTCACTATTTGCCAAAAAATCGACAAATCGATATGCGTTCTCGCCCAAATCGCCAATCCCAAAACGGCTCGGCAGAGAGGTGGGATGAAGTAATACACCGCTAGCGCGAAAATCTAACATTTATGATGGATGAATTTTAGTAATTTTTGTCTTAATCTTAATGTGGTTATAAATTACTCTGCCACGAGAGGACAAAGTGATTTTTGACCGTTGCTGAAACCTTAACTTTTTCAAAGCTTTGGTATCTGTCTAATTTACAAAAGTTTGAATAACGTTATTTAGCATTGTGTAACAAATTCCTGCTCAGATGTAGTCGATTTTTGGTAGCGTAATATATCAGGAAAAAATAACCAAATTAAAACTTTATTTACAGATTTGCCTTCGGCTATCTTGATTTAGGAGAATCAAAAAATGACTATTTTATTTCAATTGGTACTAGCTGCTCTAGTTCTATTTTCTTTTGTGATGGTAATTGGCGTTCCTGTCGCCTATGCTTCGCCCCAAAACTGGGAGCAATCGAAATCTTTAATCTATGTTGGATCGGGAATTTGGACTATTCTGGTGGTGGCAGTGGCAGTGTTGAACTTTTTTGTCATTTAGACGACTAGACGACAAATTTAGGGGCGAACAGTAGTTTGCCCTAGTCATGTTCGAACCGACAGAGATTTTTAATGTTCTTAGCTAATTTTTTTGCTTTATGACTGTTTTTGAGGGAACGTTTGCAGGAGACGTATCAAATCTGCGGATGGCGATCATCATTGGTCGCTTTAATGATCTAGTAACGGAAAAGTTAATTTCTGGCTGTCAAGATTGCTTGAAACGTCACGGTATTAATATTGACCCTGATAGTGGTCAAGTAGACTATGTATGGGTTCCTGGTAGCTATGAAATTGCCATGGTAGCGCGACAATTAGCTTTTTCTGGTGGTTATAATGCGATCATTTGCCTTGGGGCAGTTATTCGCGGGCAAACGCCTCACTTTGACTATGTATCGTCCGAAGCAGCCAAAGGAGTCGCCGCAGCCAGCTTTCAATCAGGTGTCCCCGTCATTTTTGGTGTTCTCACGGTAGATACCATGCAGCAGGCACTTGAGCGAGCAGGTATAAAAAGTAACTTAGGCTGGAATTATGCTTTAAATGCCTTGGAAATGGCAAGTTTAATGCAACAGCTTAATCATCGAGTTTTATCTACTTCTCCCGCTAGCTTACCTTCAGGCAGCGAGGCGATCTCTTTACCTAAAGTTATTGGACAAAATGCGTCTAATAGCTAGTTTTAGTTGGGGTCAAAACCTCAGTCTAAGATAAAGCAACAAAAGTTAAAAATCCTAAAGAAAAAAGAATAATTAAAACGAGTAGCTTAAATTCAAAGCTCATCATCGTTTTCTTGGCTCGGCTGATGGTAACATCGTGAAATCCAGAGTTATTGCGTTGCTGATTTAAAGCAGAATATTTTTGTCGGACTTGATTTTTTGCTAATAAAAGTTCTAATTCGGCTGACTTTTTATCTACTTGGGGAGACGACATTGGTGATGTTGGTAAAGGCAAATTGTTCTCTGTGGGGATTATTTTTAAGGTTTCTACAGAATTAATTGATTTTCGATTTGTGGGGTTGGTTTGCTGGTTTTCTCGATTTAAAGGTGTTAATAATTCTGATTTAAATGCTGAGTATCCTTGGTGTACTAGTTTGATTGACCATTCTAGTTCTTCAGCAGAGACATTTTTGAGTAGATATCCCTTGGCACTTGATTCTATTGCTCGACTGACATAGCTTTCATCTTCATAGGTACTGAGGATAATTACTTTAACATTGGGAAATTTAGAGGCGACTTGATTGGCAACGGCAATCCCATCAATGTCAGGTAAATTTATATCTAGTAACACGACATCTGGTTGAGTTGCTTCTATCTGTTTTAAAGCAGTCTTACCATCTTCGGCACAACCTATTAATTCAATTTCGGCGGAATCTTCTAATAATACTTTTATGCCTCTGCGGATGATATTTTGGTCATCGACTATTAAGGTGCGAATCATATTTAATTTAAGTGAGTGAATAGAAAGATAGGAAAATAAAATATTTTTTAAATTAATTTTTTATAGGTTACCATTTTACATTTTTTTGTCAAAATATAATATCCAGTATTATCTTTGAAAACTCTTAAATATCATAAAATAATTAAATATACACAGTATCGACAAAAATGCCTGGTCTATACTAAATCTAGTGATACATCTAAAATTAAATAAGTTGTTTTCTACCGAGCAAAAAATTTATGACTAGTGCTGCACCAGCCAAGACAGAGTACGAAGCAATTATTGGCTTAGAAACTCACTGTCAGTTAAACACCGCAACCAAAATATTTAGTCGCGAAGCTACTAAATTTGACGGTGATAATCCCAATGCAAATATCTCTCCAATTTGCTTAGGTTATCCAGGAGTACTCCCTGTCCTTAATGAAAAAGTATTAGAATATGCAGTCAAAGCAGGATTAGCTTTGAACTGCCAAATTGCCCCCTATAGTAAATTTGATCGCAAACAGTATTTTTATCCTGACTTACCCAAAAACTATCAAATCTCTCAGTTCGATCTACCGATCGCCGAACATGGTTGGGTCGAGATTGAGATTGTGGAGCAACCCAACACTGAACCAATTAGAAAGAAAATTGGCGTTACTCGTCTGCATATGGAAGAAGATGCAGGAAAATTAACTCATGGAGGGAGCGATCGCCTTGATGGTTCAACCTATTCTCTAGTAGACTTTAACCGCGCGGGGATACCTTTAGTGGAAATTGTTTCCGAACCCGATCTGCGTTCAGGGAAAGAAGCAGCAGAATACGCTCAAGAAATTCGGCGGATCATGCTTTATTTAGGCATTAGTGACGGGAAGATGAACGAGGGTTCTTTGCGCTGTGATGTAAACATTTCTGTGCGTCCTGTGGGACAAAAAGAGTTTGGCACTAAGGTAGAAATTAAGAATATGAATTCCTTTAGTGCAATTCAAAAAGCGATCGACTATGAAATTGAAAGACAAATTGCAGCAGTAGAAAATGGTGAGCCAATCTATCAGGAGACTCGTTTGTGGGAAGAAGGCACGCAACGGACTAAGAGTATGCGTCTGAAGGAAGGCAGTAGCGACTATCGTTATTTCCCTGAGCCAGATTTACCGCCGATTGAAGTATCAAAAGAGCAGTTAGAAACCTGGAAAGCTGAATTGCCTGAACTTCCTTTCAGTAAACGTCACCGTTATCAAGCCGATTTAGGTTTATCAGCTTACGATACTAGAGTGTTGACGGACGATCGCGCTGTGGCTGAATATTTTGAAGCAGCGATCGCTACTGGTGCAGATACCAAGCAGGTAGCTAACTGGGTAATGGGAGACATTGCCGCTTATGTTAATAGTAATAATCTCACCATTACGGAAACTAAACTCAAGCCTGAAATTCTAGCCGAGTTAATTAGCTTGATTACGGACGGAACAATAAGTGGCAAAATCGCTAAAGAAATCTTACCCGAACTATTAATTAAGGGTGGTTCAGCCAAAGCTTTGGTTGAAAGCAAAGGCCTAGTTCAAATCTCTGATACAGGAGAAATTGAAAAGATTATCGATCAGGTGATAGCAGCTCATCCTCAAGAGTTAGAACAATTTCGTGCTGGTAAGACTAAGCTTAAAGGGTTTTTTGTCGGGCAAATTATGAAGCAAACAGGTGGACGTGCCGATCCTAAATTAGCAAATCAATTACTCGCTAAAAAACTACAGGGTTAAATAGTCCAACACAACAACACCACAATAAAGTCATAACTAACAGTTTTAGGTTAATCGTCAGGGCGAATAGCCATTCGCTTTTGCTATTCGCTATTTGTTACAGTAATGCAGCAGCTCTTTCGGCTAAACTAGAACGTTCTCCCTTAAAAAGGGTTATATGACCTGCGATCGGTTCATGTTTAAATCTTTCCACAACATAGGTTAAACCGTTACTAGCAGCATCAACATAAGGATTGTCAATCTGATCGGGATCTCCGGTCAAAACTATCTTAGTTCCTTCTCCTGCGCGGGTGATAATAGTTTTAACCTCATGGGGAGTGAGGTTTTGCGCCTCATCAATAATTAAAAACTGCTGGGGGATAGTGCGACCTCGAATATAAGTCAGAGGTTCAATTTGCAGTATGCCCATCTCAATTAATTCTTCGTGTCCCCTGCGCCAATGTCCAGGTTTGTCAGTGACATCTTGAGTCCGAAAGATTAAGTCAAAATTATCATAAAGAGGCTGCATCCAGGGCGTGAGCTTTTCATTAATATCTCCAGGAAGGTAGCCCAAATCTTTGCCCATCGGCACAACTGGACGTGAGATCAACAGGCGATTATAGAGCTTTTCATCTGCCACTTTTTGTAGTCCCGCGGCGATCGCCAATAGGGTTTTGCCTGTTCCTGCTTTACCCACCAGGGTGACTAGCTTAATTGAATCCTGCAATAAAAGATTGAGGGCAAATCGTTGCTCACGGTTACGAGGTTGAATCCGCGAAACTCCAAGTTTTGGTAACGCTATTAAAGGAATAATCTTGCTGCTTTTTCCCTCTACCATACCTAAAGCAGTATGAGACGGGTTAAGGCTGTCTACCAAGGTAATATCTTGATTCGGTAAAAATTCTCGCTCCAGCGTTACCGAGCCAGCTTGAAAAAATTCAGCTATTTGCTCAGAGCTAACTAAGACTTCCATAGTGCCAGTATAAAGCTCGTCAACGTCTACCTTATCCGTTTCATAATCTTCAGCATGTAAACCTAAGGCATCGGCTTTAATTCTTAAATTAGTATCTTTGCTGACTACCACCACAGGACATTGACAGTTGTATTTAGACTGCATTCCTACTGCCAAAATTGCGTTATCGGCAACATCACCACTCAATTCTAAGGGGAGGGTTTTCAGGGTGTCGCGATCGCTTAAAGCAACCCGAAGACTACCGCCGTTACTTAAGCTTACCCCTGTAGTTAAGTTTCCTTGCTGGCGCAGTTGATCCAAGGTGCGGGCAACTTCTCTGGCATTGCGACC
>NZ_PVWF01000048.1 GCF_003003995.1 Pleurocapsa sp. CCALA 161
GGTAAATAGGGGACAGGGGAATATTTTTCCGCCAAAGGCGTTTAATGCCCTGGCATAATCACTAAAAGCGGGAGTAATTAAATACGTAAAATTTTGTTGAGCTAGTTCTCTGCCAGCCCAGGTTAATAACTCCGCCGAACCATTGCCTGGCAGGATAAATTGAGGATCGATCTGATGGTGGTTTGCCAGGTGCGATCGCAATTCGGTATATTCAGGATCGGGATAGGCGCTTAACTGTGAAGTACTGTTAACGATCGCCGCGATCGCACTTGGGGGAGTACCTAAAGGGTTGATACTGGCGGAAAAGTCCGTTAAAGCAGAAACTGGGCAACCAGCAATTCTGGCCGCCCAATTCAAATTTCCACCGTGATGTGGTCGGTTCAAGCTAAATTAGTTATCTAAAACTACTTCTTACCAGGGGCTACTTTTTCTTTGAATAGCTTACCTGCGGAGAAAGCGGGAACTTTAGTCGCGGGAATGGACATTTTTTCACCAGTTTTGGGGTTACGTCCTTCTCTTTCCTTGCGATCGCGACGTTCAAAAGAACCAAATCCTACTAGGGTTACTTTATCTCCATCAGAGACAGCTTCCATGATAGTTTCGATGGCTGCGGATAATACAGCATCAGCTTGCTTCTTAGTTACAGTCGCTTTTTGTGAAATGCGATCGACTAGTTCTCCTTTGTTCATGGTAATTTCCTGATTATTATTTACTTATGGTTTGTGTGTTTTGTGTTTTGTTCTCCACGGGAGAGAACTTAGATTTAGAAAATGGATTAACCAAGGTTCACAGGGATTTGCGCCATTAATAACGAAAATAATTTGTGACCAGCCTAATTTATAGCATCAGAGTTCAAAAACCCCACAACATTTTATAGACTTTTCTTTAGTTACAGTCACGGTATGGGTCACTGACCATAGCCAGATTAATCCATAACTGCCTTATTCTAAGCTCTACTTGGCAAATATGGATCGTTGAAAGCATTAATTTATCTAGATTTCAACAATTTTTCCACTTTTGCCTCCCCAAAACCCGCCGAAAAACCAGTAAAATACTCTACTTACCAAGCGCTCCAACACCTTGTTTCTGGAGCATTTCACGGCTTTCCTTACTAGGCTTAAAGTTACTTGCCAGCCCTGCATCCTCCTCGACGATTTCAGGAGTTAACAAAACTATTACTTCGGCTCTTTCGTTGGTCTTATCGGTGCTTCTGAACAAAGAACCAAGTAAAGGAATGTCTCCTAAGATAGGTACTTTAGAAACATTAGTTCGCTCTTGGTCTTGAATGATACCCGAAAGAATCAAAGTCTGACCATCTCGTAATCTAATGAGACCAGAGCTAACTTCCCGCTTACTTAACAAATTAAGTGTATTCCTTGCTCCTCCTCCACTCTCAAAGCTTTGTGTAGCACCGATCGAGCTAACCGATGGACTGACGGTCATTGAAACAAAACCATTATCATCAATTCGGTCTACATTGACGGTTAGTACCAATCCCGCTTCTCCCAGTACTGGGGTAATAGTTCTTGCTCCCGAATCTCCGTCAAGTTCTGTTTTGACGGTTTCAACGATTTTTTGGACTAAGCGAACAGTTGCTTGCTGTCCTTCTTGTACCGTTAAAGTTGGATCTGTAAGAACTTTAGCATTGCCACTAGTAATCCTGGATTCTATCAAAGCCAGAAATTTATCTGGTAAGTCGCTTGGTTTTGGAATCGTGATTGTATCTCGAATTACTGTAGCATCGCCATCTATAATCTGAGTAGTAGTTTTTTCATTTTCAGGTCCAACAGGTCTGAAAGTAAAATTATCGCGTAATCCAGGATTTTCTCCGCCAAAGTTAAGACTAGCGGAGCCTCCATCTTGGAGGAAGTAGGTGTCATTAACTCCATAAGAAAAGCTGGAGTTAGCAGTATCTTGATTTAATAAATTAACGTCAATCACCTTGACATTGACTGATACTTGACGACGACGAGCATCTAGTTGAGTTAAAAATGAAGTTGCTACCTCAACCTTACGGGGTTCACCTACTAAAGTAATTGCGTTCAATCTACCATCGGTGGAAACCTGTAATCCTTTGAGCATTAGTGCTGTAGTACCAGTTTCGTCTTCACTACCACCATCAAGATCGCTCAGTTCTGGACTAGTCTCTTTTCTTTGAACGACTTTACCAGTTTCAGGGTCGATAATTTCTTCAACTTCATTGGTCAGTCTTTTACCTTTTGCACCTTGGCTAGCGAGATACAAAGCTGCGTTTTCTGCTGTGACTTGATTTAACCGAATTGTACGGCTAACTAAATTACGAGCTTGAGCAGGTAATTGTTCCCCAACATAGATAATGTTTCCTCGACGGTTCGCGTCTAAGCCTGAAATCAGCAGTACGGAGTTAAATACTTCCTGTACAGGTTGATTGTCTAAATCTAGAGAGATAGTTGGGCCTGTTTCTTCATTGCCATTAGCTTGACTGGCTTGATCGCCTGTTTTATCTCCATCTGCATATACCAGACTTAAATTGGCAGTCTTAGCTAGCATAGATAAAACTTCTCTGACAGGAGCATCACGCAATACTAGGTTAGAAACTAAAGCGCTAGAACCAAGATCTACCATATCAGGCATGGTGTTGATATTAGAAACTGCCATATCCCCTACAGGAGGCGCAGCAGCGCGTGGTAGAGTTGCGGGGGCTGTAGAATCATTTAATTCTGTTTCGCTATCTTGAGCAGTGAAAACCCTTTCTTTGATATCGTTAACACGATTATCGTCGATCACGACTTCAGGATTAGGAATTAAGACATCTGAATCTGCATCACCTTTGTCAGAGTCTAAACTCGTTTTCTCGTTATCTTTGTCTTTTGACTGACCTAATGCCGACTTATAAGTTTGCTTGAGATTAGTGACAGTTTTTTGACCAAGCTCTTTGATTTCTTGTTTTAAAGTATCAGCTTTAGTTACTCGATTAAGAGTAAGGATTAAATCATCTCCCTCTTGTTTGAACAAGGATTTTACAGGAGTATTGGCTTCAGTAGAAATCAGAATTTGGGTATGTTCGTTGTCAATCTGATTAATTTCTAGGGCTTTAACCCCAGCCATAGGATTATCTTGCTTAAAAGAATTTCCTTCTGGTAAATCTAAACTAGTATTGAGTATATTAGCTTCAATAATATTATCACCACGGAGAGTATAAAAAGAAGCATCAGCCTGATTAGTTGCTGATAGTTTCAATTCCAGTTGATGGTTATTTTTAGCAATTTCTAGATCGGTAATTTTATTTTCAGCAGCCATCGAAGGAGCTGCGGTTAGTATAACCGTTAGTGCGGTCAAAAAACCAAGGCGATCGGACGCGGAGCGGAGCGGAGTTATATGCGAAGCGGTATCCTTTAGGAATCCTTTAGGGCAATAATTTTTCACTGTTTAATCCTCAACCTATACAGTTAGTAAATAAAATAAATAATATTTGGCTAGTAGGGGCGAACGGCCGTTTGCCCCTACTTCCTATTCGTTTTTAGCTTCACTCTCAGTTTTACGTTCACGTCTACCCTTACGTTTATCTGTTTGTTCATTCAACGTTGCTTGCTCATCTGTCTTTTGCGCTTGTTCGAGTTCTGCCTGACTCATGGGCAAAATAGCATCCAGCTTGATCTGAGTTGTTAACTCAGCCTCTTTCTGTGGAACGATTGAGCTATTGCCACCAGTTAAAATAGCTGTAGGTTTGTCTTTCACAGTTGAATTAATCGTCTGTACCATAAGTAATGGTTGCAGCCGTTCTAAGCTTTGAAGAATCTCTTTAGTTTCATTAAATGTTCCTTCAAAAGTCAAAGAAATTCCTTTCTTTTTGAGTTTTCCTTGAAGTTCTGCACCCAAGGAAGCGTCGTTAACAGTCGCAATTTCTTGGTCGGGTTGAAACTGAGTTAAATTACCCTGATTTGTAGCAATGAAGCCGTTTAAATCAATAAGTAATGTTTCTAGATCTGCTTCACTAGTGAACATTGCCAAAACGCGAGATTTAATCACTTTTTTGGCTGCCAGATCCGACTCCAGTTGAGCTAGCTTTAACTGTAAATCTCCAGTCTTAATACTGTTTAACTGTGCTTGTAAAGTCTCTTTTTGAGTCAAAGCCTCTTGATAACTTTTTTGAGCAGGCTGGACATATTTAAACAAGCCATATATGGCTAGAGTAATCCCTGCCACGGCGATGGTTACCCCCATAATTACTGGGGTAAAGGTAATCCCAAAAGCAGTAGGATAGTCTCCCTCCAGTGCCTTTCCTTCTGCGGCAAAATCATCTGCAAAGGTCATTTTAAAGTCGCTCCTTTACGTTCTAAGGTGTTTAATCTCGTAGCCAAACCAATTGAGCCTTTTTTCTCGATTTCTTCTTGGAGTTGAGAAGCGGGTGCATTATTTAACTGGGCTGAGATCGTAAATTTGATGCCTTCAGGAATTTCTAATGTCGCATTCTTGGGCAGTTGATCTTGATTTTCTATTTCCACAGGAAAACTTGTCAGGCTAGCTTCATTAAGATGAACCTGTTGACGATTAAAAAATGGCGATCGCTGAAGAAACAACACAAAATCATTGACATCTTCATAGGAACGAGCCACCCCAGCTAGATTAATGCCCGTAGTATCGGTAGCTGGAGGAGGAGTCGCTTCAGCAGCTTCAGCATCTTCAGCATCTTCAGCATCTTTGTCTTTGGCATCTTTAGCAGCATTACTGTCACTAGCAGGGGCAACAACCCCACCAGTTTGCTGGATTGATTCAACCAAAACTCCTGGCGGGGTGCGATCGCTTACTTCCTGCATAATTGCCGCCCAAGGCTTAATTTTTTCAAATACACCAACTAAAGCAGTAGTTTCCTTCTGTACTGTGTCTAGTTCGGCATTAACAGCATCAATTTTTTTATTTTGATTACCTAAATCAGCAATTTCACTCTCAATTTGTTGAATTTCTGTCTTTACTTCTGCCGTGCTTGCCTGCACATTTTTTAAATACATAAAAGTAATTGCAGGAGCTAAAATAAAGACAAATGTACCTAGCGCCAGCGGAATTTTGTCAGCTAGACTAGGTTCTTTCTTTGGCACAAAGTCACGATTGAGATCGATAGATTGATTTGGTTGTCTATCTCTCAAAAAATTAATATCTAAGTTATACATAAAGCCATACGAATTGGAGAAAATAACTAATATATTTACTGGCTATATTACAGTTCCCTGAGCTACTACTAAAGGTAATATTACCTTTGGTTTATTACTCTCTTATGCCTAGTCCTAAAACAATACCCAAACCTGGACGATGCTTTGGAGCTATTTCTTGATTAGTATCTAAACCCAAAGCAGCTATGGGGTCTATTTTTATCGTTGGTAAATTAAGTTTTTGCGCAAAAAACTCATCCACTTGATTGATCCCTGCTCCTGGTCCTGCTAATAATAACTGAGCAATTTCTAGATCTTCACTTTGATTAATATAAAAATTAATTGAACGACTTAACTCTTCAGTTAATTCGCCTAAAATTTTCAATAATGCTGTTTGTCCAGACTCCATTTGCGCTGCATCTATTTCCCCCGAATCTTGAATATTATCCAACACATCTAAATCTTGCAGTAGTGCCGAATTCGCGGTCTCAGGAAGATCCATAGCTTCAGATAAAGCAGAGCGCATTTGATGAGTCCCAATCGGCACAGTACGTGAAAATTGAGGCACTCCTTCAACAACGATCGCAATTTCTGTACTGTCGAATTCTAAATCGACTAAAACTATGGCTTCTTTTGAACCAAACTGACGTAATTGCTCTCTCAGGGTTCTAATTAAAGCAAAGCTATTAATTTCTAGAACATTAATTTCTAAATCTGCTTGCTCAAAAATTTCTGTATAAAGGTCGGTAATTTCTTTTTTCGTGGCCACTAATAAAACATTGACTTTTTCAATGCCATCCTCATCCATAAAATATCCTAGTTTGGCGTAGTCTAAATCGACTTCTTCTTTAGGATAAGGAAGATACATTCCTGCTTCATGCACCAAAACCATCTCTTTTAGTTCGGCTTCGTCTAATTCTGCGGGAACAGGAATTACTCGAATAATAGCCTCCCGCATTGGTACAGCACTGGCAACTTTTTTGGCACTAATTTTATTAGCTTTAAGAGTATCTTTAATTAACTCTGATAGAGCTAATGAGTCTACAATTATGCCATCTTCATATATACCATCAGGAATATCTGCCGACACATTTTTAATCAGCTTATATTGCTGTCCTTGTTTGGCTATTTGAGCAATATTTATCTTGTGACCATTAATTTCAATACCGATGCGATCGCCTTTTTTGGCAAATATATTAGTTAGATTTTTCAGCATACTCCTTCACCAAGTAGTATTTCAAAATTTATACTCCATCTTAGCTATAACAATCTAATTTCTAGAGCTACTAGATTTGGCTTTATCATAATGTCGAAGATTAAATATTGGACAATTTTAATTAGGTCAATAGCTTAAAATTCTTTGATAGATAGTTAAGCAAATTATTAATCATAAATTGATCGCTATTAATCAATTTGACCGTGATCTTGGTCACATCGGATATTGTAGCTGCTACTAAGAGTTATCTTGATAAGTAGTAGTACTGAAAAAAACAAATTGATTCTTCAAAGAGTAGTTAAAATTACGCATGAACATTGCCATTTACCTTCATTAGTAATATCTTTTGTTTGATTGGTAATTAATTGGCTAAGTTAGGAAAATTATGAAAATAAATATTTCAATTAAAAGGTTAAGTTTATTTCTCTTGCTAGGGATGATTTTAGGCGCATCAGGCTGTAATCCTCAAAAAAGAGCTAACTCTAATCAGCTTGAATTTTGGACAATGCAGCTAAAGCCCAACTTCACAAAATATTTCACTGACATCAATCAAACTTTTGAAGAGCAAAACAAAACAGTTAAGTTACGCTGGATTGATGTTTCTTGGTCAGCTATGGAAAACAAAATTCTGACCTCAATCTCGGCTAAAACAGCACCAGATGTAGTTAATCTCAATCCTAAATTTGCTTCCCAGTTAGCAACGCGCAACGCTTGGCTAGATCTTGAGCCTCGGGTAACTCCCAAAGTCAAAGCCACCTATCTACCTAAAATCTGGCAGGCAAGCACCATTGAAGTTTGTCAAGATCGAGAAAACACTTGTAATCAGCAAACCTTTGGTCTTCCTTGGTATCTCACCACTACAATTACTATCTATAATCAAAAACTTTTAACTGCTGCCAACCTAACTCAAGTACCGCAAACCTATTCCGAGTTAGCTCAAGCAGCTAAAGAGATCAAAGCTAAAACAGGTAAGTATGCCTTTTTCATTTCTTTTGTTCCTAATGATTCAGGAGATGTTTTAGAATCTTTGGTCAAGATGGGCGTAAATTTAATCGATGAGTCGGGTAAGGCGGCTTTTAATACCCCCGAAGGTAAAGCTGCTTTTCAATATTGGGTCGATTTATATCAACAACAGCTGCTTCCTCCAGATGTCTTAACTCAAGGGCATCGTCGAGGAGTTGAGCTATATCAAGCGGGAGAAATTGCCTTGCTATCTTCTGGTGCTGAGTTTATTGACAGCATTAACAACAATGCGCCGACTGTAGCTCAAGTTTCTGCTGTTGCACCACAAATCACTGGTGAAAATGAGAAAAAGAGTGTTGCAGTCATGAATTTAGTTATTCCCCGTGATAGTGATAAATCTGCTGAGGCACTTAAGTATGCTTTATTTGTCACTAATACAAAAAATCAACTAGCTTTTGCTCAAGAGTCGAATGTTCTTCCTTCTACCACTGAAGCAGTAGAGCAATATATTAAAAATATAGAACAGCAACCCAATAGCTTAAAAGAGCAGGCTAAAAAAGTTAGTGCTAGTCAGCTAGAGAATGCCGAAATTCTCATTCCTGTTACCAAGAATATACATATTTTGCAAAAAACAATCTATGAAAACCTACAAGCTGCTATGTTAAAAGAGAAAAGCGTCGATCAAGCAGTTCAAGATGCTGCTAAGGAATGGAATAGCCTCAAGGATAAATAGATTTATAAGATTTATATATAATGATCGTAGTGATTAGTTTAAGCGATGAAATATTAAGAAATAATACAATGCCAGCCTTGTTTTGATTAGTTCGTCCTAAGTTAATTGAATTTGAAAAGCGATCGCTTTATCGTATCAGTAAGGTTGGCAAGAACTAGCTTGACTACATTACTACATTAAGAAAAATATATGTAACTAAACTTTATTGCAAAGCTTGCTTAAAAATCTTATCATTGTCAATAAGCACCAAACAATTGATAAAAGACTGGTATGGCTCACTACACGGCATCTTCTTTAAAAGCCGAACTTAACTCTAGGGGATGGCGCATGACACCCCAAAGAGAGAAAATTCTGCACGTCTTCCAAAACTTACCGAAAGGCGATCATTTAAGCGCAGAAGAATTACACGATTTATTAGACCAGCGCGAGGAACCCATCAGTTTATCGACTATTTACCGTAGTGTAAAGCTAATGGCACGGATGGGTATTCTGCGTGAACTAGAGTTAGCAGAAGGACATAAACACTATGAGTTAAATCAACCTTATCCTCATCATCACCATCATGTAGTTTGCATTCAGTGCAATAATACAATCGAGTTTAGAGACGATACAATTCTCAAGCACAGTCTGAAGCAGTGCAAAAAAGAAGGATTTCAGCTAATTGATTGTCAGCTTACCGTAATGACCATTTGTCCTGAAGCAATTCGCATGGGTTGGCCGTCTGCCTTACCCACTGATTGGTGCTGTACTCGCATCATCTCAGAACAAGCTGCGAAGCAGAAAAGATAACAGCACAAAGTTGACAATTGACTTTGTTATCTGTAGATTATTCAACTACTTCTACTCAACTACACAAAGGGATTGCTTTTAGTTAGAAGTAGGTTTTTTTGCTGTGTCCAAACTCAGGTTTAAAGCTTGTTGCTTCATCATGTGAAAGATATTAAAAAAGCCATTAGCGCGGGAAGGGGTGAGACTAACCTTTAAACCCGTATCTTCAATAAAACTAGGTTCAATTTGAGCAATTTCTGCTGGCGGTAGATTATTCAAGCCTTCAATCAAAAAAGCAACTAATCCTTTAACTAACTGAGCGTCAGAATCTCCCTGATATTGAACTTTACCATCTGCTAAAGCAGCGGTGATATATACCTGAGAAACACAACCCTTGACTTTATTTGCTTCAGTTTTACTGGCTGCGGACATTGGTGGTAATTTTTGTGCATACCACAGCAACTGCTTATATTTTTGTTTAGGGTCACAACGGCGTTGAAAACGCTCGACAATTTTTGCAAGTTGGGGTGGGAGAGATGTTTCGGTTGAGGACATTAAATAATAACAGAAGTAATAAAAATGGTTTCAAAACAAAGCTCTGATGTTACGCATCATAACTAAAAATTTGTGGTTTTAATCAGCCATCAGATCGCGATCTAGCTAAAAAACTAAGCTATCTCCAAGCTAGCCGTAAAGCATTGCTTATATTACATTCACTTAATACTTTAGCAAAACTGATTCTTTTCCTCCTGATTTTGCTGAATCTGTCCCCCATTCAGATAAACTTTATTTTGAGAGGCACAGCCATTCACGAGGTTTTAAGAAGTGAAAAGAGTATTAGGTATCATTCTAGGAGGCGGTGCAGGTACTCGTTTGTATCCCCTCACTAAGTTAAGAGCAAAACCAGCAGTCCCCTTAGCTAGCAAATATCGTTTAATCGACATTCCGGTTAGTAACTGTATAAACTCTGAGATTCTCAAAATATACGTTTTGACTCAGTTTAATTCTGCTTCTCTCAATCGTCATCTAAATCGCAGTTATATTTTTTCTGGATTTAGAGAAGGTTTCGTAGAGGTACTATCAGCCCAGCAAACTAAAGATAACTCTGGTTGGTTTCAGGGAACGGCTGATGCGGTTCGTCAATATATTGACTCCATCAAAGCCTGGGATGTGGATGAAGTTATTATCCTTTCTGGCGATCATCTTTATCGCATGGACTATAGCAAGTTTATTGAGCATCATCGCCAAAGTAAGGCAGATATTACCTTGTCCGTCGTGCCGATTGACGATAAGAGAGCTTCTAGCTTTGGTCTAATGAAAATTGATAACCGAGGTAGAATCATCGACTTCGCTGAAAAGCCTAAAGGACAAGAATTAAAGCAAATGCAGGTAGACACGACCGTCTTAGGTTTAACCTCAGAACAAGCCCAACAAAGCCCCTATATAGCTTCTATGGGCATCTACGTGTTTAAAAAAGACATTTTAATCAATTTATTAGAAAAGAACCCCGATCAAACTGACTTCGGCAACGAAATTATTCCTGGGGCAGCCAAAGATTATAATCTTCAGGCTTATCTATTTAAAGGTTACTGGGAAGATATTGGTACCATTGAATCATTTTATGAAGCAAATTTGGCACTAACTAAGCAGCCACAGCCTGATTTCAGCTTTTATGATGAAAAAGCTCCCATTTATACGCGATCGCGTTATTTACCTCCGACAAAACTGCTTGATTGTCAAGTTAGCGAATCGATGATTGGAGAAGGCTGTATCCTCAAAGATTGTCGCATCACTCATTCAGTGATTGGTGTAAGGACGCGGATTGAAGGCAACTGCACCATCGAGGACACTCTGATTATGGGAGCGGATTTTTACGAGCCATTTGCCGAAAGGCAATCTGGACAGCATCATATAGGTGTTCCTGTGGGCATTGGTGAAGGCAGCACAATTCGTCATGCCATTGTCGATAAAAATGCTCGTATTGGTCGTAATGTCCAAATTCTCAACAAGGATCGAGTGGAAGAGGCCCAAAAAGAAGATGAAGGCTTCTATATTCGTAGTGGTATTGTAGTTGTTTTAAAGAACGCCACCATTAAAGACGGTGTTGTGATCTAAAGCGTCTAGAAGATATCCACTGGTATCATCAAAATTGATTTATTTAACAGTAGTTGGAGATAGCTTAGGCGAGAATTAAAATTAAAAATTTTCTGGGGATAGTAAACTTTACTATCCCTTCTACTTTATTAAGTATTGGTATTGGTATTTGAGTGAGGAGTTGAACATTAGCGATCGTGAATGTTTAAGCAGATTTTAGAGTTAAACTTTAGAAAAGATTACTAGAATTATATTCTGTTATTTTTGTTTACATTATTAAATTGGATTAAAATCAGCTAACCTGTTTAGGAAAATTTTGAATGTTTTCTAATGAGTTTCAAGACTACTACGCTATTTTGGGAGTTAAGCAGACAGCAAATACTAGCGAGATCAAACAAAAATTTCGCCAACTGGCTCTAAAATATCATCCCGATCGCAATCAGGGCAATAAAGCTGCGGAGAGCAAATTTAAAGAAATTAGCGAAGCCTATGAAGTGTTAGCGGATGTAGACAGGCGCAAAAAATACGATTACTTTGGTCAATATCAACAAAGCAATTCAAAAACAAAAGATACTACTGCTCAAAGTAGCACTGCTAAAAGTACTACTAGCCCTAAAGCTGATTTTAATAGTACTGATTTTAGTCAATATGGTAATTTTGAAGAATTTATCGATGAACTTTTAGGTCGCTTTTCTAGTCCAAGTAGTAGCACCTCGTCATCCGGCTCATCTCAAACTAAGCCTGGTGTCAGTAATGTTCAAGATTTTAGCCAGACTAACACATCTACATCTATTCCTCTTGATGATGAAGCCAGCATTAATTTAACTTATGCAGAAGCCTTTAGAGGTACAATCAAGCAGCTTAAATTAGAGCAAGAAATAATAGAGGTCAGAATTCCTGCGGGAGTAAAACCCGATTCTCGGATACGTTTGGCAGGCAAAGGCAAGCCAAGTTTGGCTGGTATACCTAGGGATTTATACCTCAATGTTAAGTTAGAACCTCATTCCTTCTTCGGTTTTGAAGGTGATGATTTAGTTTGTGAAGTTCCTATCACTTTTGATGAAGCAGTCTTAGGGTCATCAATTAATATTCCTACTCCCGATGGTATGATCAGCATGAAAATTCCCGCAGGTATAAACTCAGGTCAAGTTTTACGTTTGCGCAGCAAGGGTTGGTCTTCTCCTCAAGGAAAGAGAACAGATCAATTAGTTAGAATTGTAGTTGCCACTCCCCAAAACATTAATGCTCACGAAAGAGAATATTACGAAAAAATCCGCGATTTGCCTCGCAAAAATCCTCGTAGCAGTTTAGAGGGAATTAATCTTTGAATAACACAGTCATTTTGGCTGCTAATGTCGCTATTGGTTGATTTGCGATTTTAATTTGAGTGCTGATTTCCAGAAAAAGCGATCGCTATCTTTAGTTGCGGTAAAAGATTTACGTCCATGAATCAGGCGATCATCATGAAAGAAAACTGCTTCTCCTGGGTTTAGTTTAATTGGATAGGTTTTATCTTGAGCAACTACTTTAGTTTGTAAAAACTGGTGCAAACGCTCGACTAATTCTTTGGCAAAGTCGGTTTCGTTGGGATCGACGCAATAGTAGTTAAAGTTCAAATTAGCACCATCAGCATCAAAATCAATAATTGGTCGGCACTTGAAGTCTTGATCTTTAGCAAAACAAACGGTAGTTTTACATAAATCGTTTAACAAAGTGGGATCTTCTTGCTTTAGTAAATTAATCAGCTCATCTGAATCTAGAAATACCGTTGCGCCACCCTCAGCAGCTTGATTGATGCAGTAGAAAAAGCTGATATAGGGAGATTCTCCTACATAAGAACCATCAGTATGAAGTGGTTGAGCATTTTTACTATGGCGATAGGCATTTTGAATCCTGCTGTCATATCTAATTTCAATCCATTTTTGACCGATTCTTTTCCCTGTTACAGAGTCTTCAGATAACAACAGACAATCACCAATAGTATTGGATACTAAATCCCAAAAATGATCTAGATCTATATTTAGATCTACGCCAATCGTCTGAACAATTTTGGTGGTTTGTAGTTCTGACCAGATTTGATCAGCAAACTGGGAAATAGGCATTCCAGGCAAAAATTCAATTTTGCTGTGTAGTTTTTTAAATTTGTTGGCAGTGAACATTTAGTAAGTTTAATTAATTTTAATATTTATATGCTTGAGCAAAAAGATTGTTCTTTGGAAGATGCAGACCAAACAACAGGAAATACAAGAGGATCGCTAAAATCAGGGTCGCCATTAGGTAATTTTCGGCACAGTTGCTCATCAAACATATGAACTTCTTTTCCTTGCAAGTCCCAGTAAGGACGATAGTGATTTTCTCGATCTTGATAGTGGATAGACATAGCCGTGCGAGTTTGATTGCTACTGTTGGCATAGCTACCATGAACTGTCCAGCAGTTATGAAAGCTTACCTGCCCTTTTTTTAGCACCATTGGTACTTTTACTACTTCTTTTCCTTGCTGTATAAATTCGGCTTCTAATTTTTCGAGATTAGAATCATTAAATAGTCGCATATGTTCAAGTCCTCCCCAATGATGACTGCCGTCTATGACGACTAAAGGACCAAGAGATTCGTCACAATCAAGCAAAGGAATCCAGGCTGTCAAAAGCTTGTCAGAGCTACAAGTTGCCCAATAAGAACGATCTGTATGCCATCCAATCGGCGTATTGGTTTTTGGGGGTTTAGAAATTAGCTGATCATCTAATAATCTAATTTCCGAGCTTCTGGTTAATTTTGCTGCAATTGCACCCAAAACTGGATTTAAGGCTAACTGACGTAGTTCATGTTTCTGCAAAGAGACAAATTCATTGTTTCTCAGACCCTGACTGTTGTGGGGAGTCCAATCGACAAAGCCATCCTTAGTCTTAAGAATTGCATCGCGCTCTCCACGGTAGAACTTTTCAGCTCCTTCAAGAGCAAGATTGATGACCTCCTCAGGCAGAATAAACGCAGATTTATACCAACCATGTTGCTCATAAAATTCTATGTCTGACTCAGATGGTAAAAGTTTTGTTTGTTCTAAGGTGAGTTCCCCATTTAAAATTGCCATTTTGATTAAAAATATAAATGCATTAAAAAAATGATTAGCAACATGATTACGATTTGGGCTTGTGCGAACCTAAAAATTCTTCACTACCAACATATCCTTGTTGATTAATATCATTGTTATTAATAACTTTAAGTATGGTTTGGATTAAGATTTTAAAATCCAGCCAAAGACTCCAATGGTCAATATACCAAAGGTCTAGCTCAAACTTTTCTTCCCAGCTAAGGGAATTACGACCATTAATCTGCGCCCAGCCTGTAATACCAGGAGCAACTACGTGACGACGCGCTTGTTCTGGTGTATAACGTTCGAGATAAGCTGCCACAAAAGGACGTGGCCCGATCAGGCTCATATCTCCCCGCAGCACATTCCAGAGTTGAGGTAGTTCATCGAGGCTGCTTTGACGCAGAAATTTACCCAAAGGAGTTAGACGCTGCTCATCAGAAAGTAGTTTACCATCACGATCGCGCTGGTCAGTCATGGTACGAAATTTATAAAAGGTAAAGATGCTGTTATTTTTACCACCTCTGGGTTGAGAAAAAACAACTGGACTACCCATCTTGAAATAAATAGCGATCGCCAAAATAACAATCAACGGCGACAAAAAAATCAAAGCGATCGCTGCTGACAATTTGTCCACTAAAGATTTGATGAGTCTACTAAGCATCAGGAAACTTGATTTTTCAACAGAAATTTTGGCTGAATATGCTGAATATTTTTAAACCATTTAATAGTATGGTGACTCAATAGTTATTCAGCAAGTTTAGCGATCGTTACCTAAAAACTCACCGCCACCAGTGGTATAGCCTTCTTGATCAATATCTTTTTGGGCAACCACCGCCACTATTGTCAGCCAAATAATTTTGAGATCTAGCCACAGACTCCAATTATCTACATACCAAACATCTAGTTCGAACTTTTTGATAAAGTCCCCATCTAAATTACGCCGACCATTAACCTGCGCCCAACCTGTAATTCCTGGTAATACATGATGACGACGAACTTGTTCTTGGTTATATAGCTTTAAATATTTTACCAGTAAAGGTCTAGGCCCCACTATGCTCATTTCACCTTTCAGCACATGCCATAGTTGTGGTAGTTCATCTAAACTAGTTTTGCGAAGTAGTTTGCCAATCGCGCTCAGGCGCTGCTCATCAGGTAATAATTCCCCGTTACTATTTTTCGCGTCGGTCATAGTCCGAAATTTACAAAATTGAAACACGCGACCATCTTTACCTGGGCGATCTTGGGTAAATAAAATAGGCGTACCCATTTGGAGTCGAACGGCGATCGCCACTACTAAAATTAAGGGAGAAAGAATTAATAAAGCCAAGGCTGCCACGAGGCGATCGGCAAGAATTTTGATTATTTTAGCCATCTTAAATTAAAAATTAATTGCTAGTTGTAGAAGTCTGTCTTGCTAATGCTTGATGATAAATTTGAGTGTATTGCTCAATAATATTATGAACATCGTAAGTTTCAACTTTCTGGCGACCATTTGCACCCATTTGTCCTGCCTGCTGGGGATGATCGATCATTTGCGCGATCGCTTGACTTAACGCCTCAATATTTCCTACCTCAACTAGTAAACCGCAGTCGTCTGTCAATAGATCCTGAATACCGCGAATTTTAGTGCCAATTACGGGAGTAGCAGCACAAAAAGCCTCCATGATACTTCTAGGCAAACCTTCTCGTCCCGATGTTAGCAAGAGGGCTGTACTAGAGCAAATTAAAGCGGGTATATCATGGCGAAAACCCAAAAAATGAACCTGCTGCTGTAGATCTAACTTTTGGGCTAGCTGCTCTATTTCAGGTCGGGTGTCGCCATCTCCTGCGCAAGCTAAGTGTATTTCAGGACGATTAAGCTGCTTCAAAGCCAATAGCTGATCGCGATGACGCTTGTTAGGAGTAAATTCGGCAACGGTCAAGAGTAAGACATCTTTGGGCTTGAGCTTTAATTCTTGGCGAATTGCTTCAGTTTGTTCTGAACTAACCCGATCAAGATCGTATTTATCAAGTTCTAGTCCAATGCCAGGAGTATAAAAAATCCTGGCATCAGGCAAAAGATGATGTTTCCTGGCAGCAGCTTCATCTTCACGATTAATCGTAATCAGATAGTCAGTCCATCGTCCCGCTAGCCGTTCAAGATTTAAAAAGAGCAAATTAGTGAGGGGATTTCCTTGCTGATGAAAATGAAAACCGTGAGCCGTATAAATAACCTGGGGTTTTTGCTTGATTTCTAGTTGAGCGATCGCATAACGAGTCACAAAAGCTGCTACAGGTGTATGAACATGAACCAAGTTGTAATCCCCCTGAATCACAATTTTTTGAATGCGGGGGACGGCATTAACAAAGTTGCGCGGATCTAAGGGGTTGCGCGACCACGGGACATCCCAGACAGAGTTCAATGCTGCCACACAGGCTGGGTTACTAGTAATGTCTACGGCGATTCCATCCACCTGCCAACCTAAATGGCGATAGTGATCGATAAAAGGTAAAATGAAATCTTCAATCGCCCCCGCAATGGTTGCGACAATTAACATTTTGCAGGTCATTGTTTTGAAAAATATATGATTAGCTATGGCTTGCTAAAATTATGTCACATGTTACAAAACTACTTCTATTTTTTAGCAAAGTGTCGAAAAAAACAATCTACTATTTAAGTTATCTTTAAAAGTTTAATTTACTGATATATTTAGCTTTGTAATATAGTAAATTTGAGCAACTTAATTAGAATGGCTATTCTAGTCACAGGCGGAGCAGGATATATCGGTTCTCATTCAGTATTGACCCTACAAAAAGCTGGCTATGAAGTAATTGTCTTGGATAACCTTGTTTATGGTCATCAAGACTTGGTCGAGAAGGTTTTAAAAGTTAAATTAATTGTCGGTAGCACTGGCGATCGCGCTTTACTGCGAGAAATATTTGCCAACCATCAAATTGATGCTGTGATGCATTTTGCTGCCTATGCCTATGTAGGAGAATCTGTTACCCAGCCAGCCAAATATTATCAAAACAACGTGGTTGGCACGCTAACTCTTTTAGAAGCCATGTTAGAAGCAGACATCAATAAATTTGTCTTCTCTTCCACTTGTGCCACTTATGGCGTACCTGATGCTGTACCTATTACCGAAGATCAATCACAAAATCCGATTAATCCTTATGGTGCGACTAAGTTAATGGTGGAAAGAATTCTCCAAGACTTTAATCAAGCCTATGATTTTCGTTCAGTATGTCTGCGTTATTTTAATGCTGCGGGGGCAGATCCTGAAGGGAATCTTGGTGAAGATCACAATCCCGAAACTCATTTGATTCCCCTAGTGCTTCAGACTGCTTTAGGTCATCGTGAGTCTGTTTCCATCTTTGGTACAGACTATGACACACCAGACGGCAGCTGTATCCGCGACTATATTCATGTTCTCGATATTGCCCAGGCTCATATTCTCGCCTTAAAATATTTGATTGATAATGGCGCAACAGATGTCTTTAATCTGGGTAATGGTAGCGGTTTTTCCGTCAAAGAAGTAATTGCAACAGCTCGTAAAATTACAGGTAAAGAAATCAAAGCTGAACTAAGCGATCGCCGTCCAGGAGATCCTCCGACCCTAGTAGGCAGTGGTGCTAAAGCCAAAAAAATTCTCGGCTGGCAGCCTGCCTTCTTCAATCTAGATGACATTATCTCCCATGCCTGGCAATGGCATCAAAAGCGACATCAATAAACAGAAATTTATCGGCGGAGTAAAATTCTCAATTGCCTAATGGTGGGGTTGTGTTGATAATATTCGCTACATAAATGCAGCTAATTTTGCAGAGCAATTACGCTTTGATAAAGATGTTCGTATTGAGCGACTATTGAGGCTAAAGAGAACTTATCGATAATTCTACGGCGAGCAAGTTTACCTAAATCTGCTTTGGCAGATGTATCCATCTTAATTACTTCCTGCCAAGCTTGAGCAAGAGCAGTAGGATTTTTTGGAGGTACAACTTTACCCGTGTCACCGACAATCCAAGCAGAATCACCAATGTCTGTAACTACACAGGGTACTTCACAAGACATTGCTTCACCAAGTACTAAAGGAAAAGCTTCTCCATAAGCTGATGAAGAAGTTAATATGTCCAAAGCAGGTGTGATTTGAGGAATATCACTACGTTGTCCTAAAAGATATACGTTCTTACCAATGCCTAATGAGTCGATCAAGCTGGTTAAAGCTTGGTTTTCATAATCAACGTTTGTTCCGACCATCACAAATTTAGTTTCAGGATGTTCTGCCAAAATTAGGTGAGCCGCACGCAGAAAGTTATCATGATCTTTCATCGCATGATATCGAGCAACAGAGCCAATCAGAAAAATGTGATCGGCAATATCTAATTCTTGACGAAATTTTTGCCTAATCTCAGCTGAAGGTTTATATTCAGAGGTATCAAAACCATTAGGAATGACGCAGCTGTTAGCTTTGGGATAACCAACTTGTTGATGTTGAGCTTGGCTTTTTTCCGAAACAAAAGCAACTTTATCCACATATTTAGAAGACCAAGCACCAAAACGAATTATTGCTTGGGTGAGTAGTTTTTCCGAAGCTATGGCATGGAGAGAATGATGAATACTCCATAGTACAGGCGTTTTTCCCTTGATGAAAAAATTGAAAAATTGCGCAGCTAAATTAGCATGATACATCCAACCCTGAATCAAGTCTGGCTTAACTTGTTTAATTAATTCAGTCATACGTCGAATTGAGCTTATTGTCGGTTTTCCCGCTAACATTTCTACACAGTACACAGGAATTTCCAGCTGCTCAATTTTTTCTCCATATATTCCCTTATCCATTAAGGAAATCACTGTTGGTTCAAAGCGATCGCGATTGATACTGGATAATAGACTAAGAAGCATCACCTGTGCTCCCCCAGATGTCAAACTAGTAATAATAAATAATATTTTAAGTTTGCTAATTTTTTGCTCTACAGCATTGTCAATTGCTGTTTGATTTGAATCTACTTTCATATAGTTAATTACTCTCAAAATTATTTTAAAAATAAACAAAAAAAGTTTGTTTTATAATTCTGATTTTAATATCTTAGATGCTCACATTCACTGAGAGAGTTGATGAATTTTTGCACCTAATTTTAACCGAACAGAATTTAAAACTGCTGGGTCTTGATTCCAATTATGCATATCTTTAGCTACCTCGTTTACAGCTTTCATTGCCCACTCTTGATAACCTGCTCTTTTTAAAATCTCAATGTATTCATAGTCTTCCACTCCTTCTCTAATCCATTTAAGCCTCATTGAAGGAACAGATCCACTAATACCAACCTGTTTACCTGGATAAATGAGCATTCCCTCCCCTGGATAATGTGTTGGCTTCTCCGAATAAACATCTATAAAATCTACATTGTTCCAAGGATCGTCTGTCCAAGTATCGACTCGTGAATAAAGCAATCCTGTTAAACCCAAACTTTGATTAATAAAACCTTGGGCTATTCTATAGTTGATTGGTTCAAAGTTAATTAGCCAAATAGGTGAGTTATCCTGTGGAGCAAAAAAAGTATAAAACCAGACTTCTTTTCCCAGTCTCAATACTTCATTTATTTTCTCTCCTGCTGCATTATATCGTTCAGGATTTACGGCCCAGATATCTACTTGCTCATAGAATTCTGGCACAGGAGCCATTACAGCTAAATGTTTGATCCCTGCTTGATGTATATTTGTTGACCATTCTTGGAACGGTTTTTTTAAGTCCTGGCAATTATCAATTTCATCTGTAGCATAAGTGTAAATCATCAGATCTAATTGATGTTTAAGACCCTCTTGACGAATTGTAGAAGCTGGTGGAGGAGAATCCATCGAACAAGTTTGGTAATTAGCTCCACTCCAAAAAGGAAGACGAACAGAAGTTAATCCCCATCGATCAATCAACTCCCTTTCATCTTCTGGATTAATCGCAGCTACTGGCATAACTCGATGCTTGAGTAGTTCGATCAAGGTATTTTTATCATGCTGTTCCCATGACAGAAATGCCGATTGTAAAAATGGTTTTAACGGTAGCTCAAAATCCCAAACTGTCAGCAGAATCTTACCAGTTATTTTTCCGCGATCGCTAATAACAGTATATGTTCCTTGATAATCACTAGCTGGAGTATCTCTCGGAACAAAAATATCTACCCAAATAGTTTGATTAGTTCCTTGTTTAAGCTGAAGGGGAATTGCATCTAATTCGGCATTAGCTAAATCAGCACCTGTCTGTGGATCGACAAACGGAATTAAACCGTCAGGATACCAACCTTTACCCGAGGATTTAACTTTATTTGTGATCGATAAAGGGCTAAGTTTGGTCACATTGACATAATGCTCACGGTAAAGAGTAATATTGTCTTGGGCAATTAAACGATTTTCCTTCCCATTTAAGTCTGACACTTGAACATCAGTAACCACAGCATCATGTTGATTGGCGTTGATGGCAATCTGGAAAGATTCATACTCTCCACGAGCTGCATATAAATGGATATCGCGGACATTTTCAGCAGGATCGTGGAGCATTACTCGTTCCATGCTACTTTTTACCCATACCTGAGGAGAAACAGAAGATGAGTTTGAGTATTCAGTTTTCAGAAAAATCAACAACATGGTTAAACCAAAAGGAATTAATAATCCGAAAAAATATTTTAAAATCGATTTAAACACTTGCTACCACAATGATTTTGTCTAAATGTTAAAGTGTTGAAGTAAAAAAAATTGGTTTGATTTTAGACATTGTTACTAAGTGTAGTATAAATTTGCATTTAACGCGTTTGATCTCAACAGATTAATACATCATGGCTTTAAGTATTCACTGGTGCAAGCTTGGTCTATCCTAGCAAAATATAAATCAACAATTAATAAAAGTAATAAAAGTGAAAAGTTATCTAACATTTTCAACTTCTTTTTCAACTTCAGCAATTTGACTTTGGGAATTAATTTGGCAACTTAATTGACCCTCTGCTAATCCCAACATCAGCGCAAAAATAATTATTTCTTTGGGTGGAAAGATAGTATAGTCCATTGCCTGAGCTAAGGTAAAAAAGGCAAAGATAAAAAATGCGGGAGAGCAATTGCGCTGGAAAGCCTGCCAGATTTTGCTAATCAAATAGAAAAATATCACAAAAGCAAAAATTCCCAGGCTCAAAATATACTCAATCACTATACTGTGATAATGAGGGGGGACACTGTAACCAACACCATCAGAACTAGGAAATTTGAGGTTGCTTTCCCGAATTAGTGAAGGTGACATATCAAAGCCAACGCCAGTCAGAGGAATCTGCCCACCTTTTAACAGTTCTATAGCATTAGTCCAAATATCAGTTCTACCGTTTAAATGGGAAACTTCCTCGGTACTGAAGCGTGATTTCAATACCACTTGAGTTTCTTGACCGCCATACTTCTGTAAAGCCGTGATTCCCACTATGGTTAAAAGCACAAAAATAACCACGTATTTGATTAAGTTTAAAGGAATTAATCGCCGATTTTGAACGACAATGAGAATTAAAAACAAGAGCAAGGAAGTCCTTGAAAAACTTAGAAAAAGAAAGATGAAACTAAAAAACAAAGCTAGATAGTACTTTCTTGTATAGAAAACTAAACACATAATTCCTGAAACTTGACCAAAGCTAGCAGGGGTCATTGCCGAAGCAGCCATCCTATTCTGAACAGCGCCAAATTGGAGGCTATACCACAAAATTGCACTAGCAGCTACAATAGCATAAACAAATATCAAGATACTTTCAGCAGTTTGGTAACCTAATTTACGAACAAATGCTTTTGCAAATACAAAAACTAAAAGAAACCGAAAAAAGCATACTAGTCCAGCTAGAATAAACATCCGATCTTCTTGATATGAGCTGATCCAGCTTGTGGAAATTATAAATAAACCAATTATTCCAAACAAAAAATCTTTTAGTTCTAGTTTTAGGCCGCCAGTTGCAAAACTAAAAATAATTGCATATCCTAATACGAAATCATACCAACCCATATAGGCAGGATGATAAACCCCGTTGAATTCGTGGACACCTCCTGGAATAATGGTTGTACTTTTTAGCCCCATATAAATTATGAGGGAAATTATTGGCAATGGGGCAACTTTCAAGCATTTTTGGAAGTCTTGAAAAATTATTTTAAATTGGTTCAAAGTACCTCCACATTGGACAATACCGACAAATTTAAGCTATGGCCTCTCAAAACTCATCTAACATTAATGAATCTTCAAGATAAATAGCTCAAACCCCGCCTATATTCAAAACAGAAGTTTGAATGAAAACTTGCATAGGTTAAATCTCAACTCGTTACTCGCTACTTAAAACAATAGAGTTCTTGCGAAAGTGTCTGGTTTTAATATTATCCACAGATAAACACAGATAAAGCGAAACAGTTCGTTGCGGAGGGAACCTCCGTTAAAGAAACTGTTTCAAGAACACAGATAAAATTCATCATGAATTTACTTTTGCAAGAGATCTAATTAACTGAAAAACTACAGATTTACAACTAGATAAGGTTTATGTGCCTCTAACCTAAATAAAAGAACGCTCTTTTTTCCTTTAGCCTTTTCCCTGTTCTCTTTTGTAGGAAACTTGATGAATTTTTTCGCCTAATTTTTGTCTAGCATAATCTAATGTATTAATATCTTTTGTCCAATCTTGCCAGTTTTTTCCCACATTTTGAACAATTGTCATTGCCCAATTTTGATATCCAAGCTTTTTTAAGATCTCTATGTATTCATAATCTTCCATTCCTTCTCTAAGTCTTTTAAGCCTGATCGAAGGAACAACCTGATTTAGACCTACTTTGTCTCCTGGATAGAAAAACATCTCTATGCCAGGATAATCTGTATCTCCCTGCACATAAATCGGTACTTCTGACCAAGGATTTTCTGTCCAAGTATCTGCTCGTGCGATTAGAACACCTTTCAAATCTAAACTTTGAGCAATCCATCCTTGGGCAATCCGAAAATTAATCGGTGAGGAATCAAGATGCCAGAGGGGAGAATAATCGGTACTATACCCTGTATAAAACCAAATATCATCTCCTTGGCTCTTTACCTCGCTAATTTCGGATCTTGCTTCTGCATACATCAAAGGATTTACGACCCAAATATCTACATCGCCATATAAATTTGGTTTAGGCTTCATCACGGCAAGATGTTTTAGTCCCGCTTGATGAATATTTTGTCCCCATTGTTTTACAGGTTCTGCCAAATTTTGACACTGATCGATTTCATCTACCGAAAATACATATTTTAATAAGTCGGATGGATATTGAGCAGCAGCTTGTTTTAGTTCGGTTACTGAAGGAGCAGGATTCATCTTGCAGGTTTGATAGTTAGCTCCACTCCAAAAAGGCAAACGAACCGATTTAACCCCCAGTCTGGCAAATGCTGCTTGCTGATCTGGATACTTAATTCTCTGGCTAGACATTAATCTGTGTTTGAGAAGTAATGTCTGGGCTTCAATTCCTCTATTTTCCCAAATATCAAAGAAAGAATCCATTGATGGCTGAACAGGTAAAGTAAAATTCCAGACTGTTAAATCGATTTTACCTTCGGCAACACCGCGATCGCTTTCAATGGTAAACTTGCCTTGATATTCCCCAGCAGCAGTAGATTGAGGCACGAAGATATCTACCCAAATAGGCTGATTTGCTCCTGCTGCTAAGTCAAAAGGCACAGCATCCAATTCTGCATTTTGAATATCTTTGCCTGTATCTGGATCAACAAAAGGAATTAGCGCATCTGCATACCATCCCTTACCTCGAGTTGGATTAGCCGCCCATCCAGGATGACTTGGGCGATCGAGTTTAATATAGTGTTCGCGATATAAAGTAATATTACTTTTATCAATCGCTGAACCATTAGAATTTTGTAGATTGGACACAGTAACGTTGATGTTGCGAAGATTTCCTGGTGGGGCTTGAACCACAATTTGGAAAGCTTCGTATTCTCCTTTAGCTGCACTTAATTTTACCTTCCTTAGTTGCTCAAAATCATCTATAACTGGAGCAGGTTGATGAATTTGGATGGCTTCCATGGCTGAAGCTATCCAAAACAGAGGTTTAGTTTCGACCTGACTTTCGCTAATTGTAGATGTACTAAATACGGCAATCATGGTTAAAATTGCCCAAATAATAGCTGTAATAGTTTTGTTAAGGAAACTAATCATAGTAAAATAGCGCCAATTCAATTTATGTTTCTAAATCATGGAAGTATAGTTTATCTAAAAATTCATCCGTCTCTATGTTTTGTGCTTTGCTTACACTGCTATGTTTAGCTAAGTTTGCCATCATGGCATAAAAGATTAATGAGCAAAATTCATTCATCAGGGTATGACTAAAAAATCCCTGCAGTGAGAGAAAAATAACAAAAGCTGCTCCTTGGTTTTTCAATTCTCCTTCTGCTTGCCAAATAGATACCAAAAGTAGGGAAGGAAAGAATAAAACTCCCAAAAAGCCAAATTCTACCATTTGATCTAAATAAGTATTGTGACATCTTTGTGCTACTCCTGTGCTAGAAAGGGTAGCGACATTTTCTCCTGAACCCAAGCCGTTACCAATAAAAGGATGTCTGACAAATTTTCCCCAAGCGACTTTTACATGCTCTTCACGAGCGGCTTTAGAATTGTCTTTTTGCGCTAAAGGGTTGATCAAAAATTCCACTCTAGCAAGAGAATCCTTGTTTAATAAAGGCTTTCCATGAAGGTCTTTTAAGTATTTTAAATGACCAATTTGGGTCGACAAAATAGAAATCATCACCATAAAAAATACTACTAACAGTGGCATTTGGTAGCGAGGAACGATTTTCTTAACTATTAAAAAAACCATAACTAAAACCCAACCAGCAATAGACCCTCGGGAAAAAGTTGGCGCAATGCCGACAAATATTAATAGAGCATAAAATAAACGGTATTTGGGTTTAATAATATCGATAGTGAGAATCATTCCCACAACTAAAGCAATGCTAGCTGCGTTTGAATCTTCATAGAATCCTGCGGATCTTCCAGGAGCGCGCTGTTCTAAATAGAAAGCTGAAGGATTTAAAAACTCATAAATAAACATACCCACATTAATAAAGGTTACAGACATAATTGTCAGCTTAACCCACTTTGTTACTAAAGGATGATAGGCAAAAATTCCTAACATTAAAAGTAGAAAGATTATGGTGCGATATTGATTTTCTAAATATTGCTGATTGGGAGATATTGGTTGTACCAATATTGAAATAAAGGACACGGCAATATAAATACCAGACCAAATCAATAGAGGTTTTGAGAAATTGTCTAGCCGATACAGCAATGACAAAAATAAAGGGAAAGATGCTAGCAAAAAACCCAACATCCAATATAAGGGAATAATAAACCCGTGATTATTAGCCAAATAGATATCTAGCCTGGTAAAAAATACTAAGATAGCTGTGACTGCTAAAAATCCTTGATAATAAGTTATAAAAGTAACTTTTGTCGAATTTTTAGACTCAATTAAACTTATCATTTATTCTTGATAACTTGATTACAAATAAAAAAGTGGTTAAAATTTAAATTTTTGTAGTGTTTGAGTAATTAAACGATTTTAAAATTTAAATAGCTAGTAATTTAAGTTATGACTAAAAATTGTTATGATTTTGAAAACCATTTATTAGTTCCTTGACTGAGCTATTACTAAACTTAATAAAAATTGTGCATTTAAAGTTAAAGTTCATGGAGCAAAGATAAATATGCCTTGACTACTTTTTCGGTAGAATATTCATTGGCACGCTGCATCAACAGTTTTTGTTCGGGAGGATTTTTTAAAGTTGCGAGCATTGCTTCGCCTAAAGCTGCAGAATTCTGAATGGGAACTAAAAGACCATAAGTTCCGCGATCAAGAATTTCTTCAGGTCCACTAGGACAATCTGTTGACACAACGGGACAACCACAAGCCATGGCTTCAATCAATACTGTGGGTAATCCCTCCTGCCTGGAAGATAAAACAAAGCAATTAGCGTGTTTCATATATACATAAGGATTTTTCACAAAGCCAGGTAATAAAACATCTTTGCCAATACCTAAATTATGTATAGTAGCCTCTAATGCTGGACGCTCTTCCCCTTCTCCTAAAATAATCAGACGGGCTTCTTGTTGCTTGCGAACTTGAGCAAAAGCATTTAATAAATTAAGAAAGTCTTTTTGCGGGTTTAATCTACCCACCGCCAAAAAAACAGGTGGCGTGTTAACTGCGAACCAAGGGTGATCTAAACTAGCTTGGCTGTGAGTGATTAGATCTTCATTGACCACGGGATTATTAAGCACCTTAACTGTTTCATTTTTAAGTCCTAACCGTTCCTCTAAATCTCGAGCTACACCTGCCGAAACTCCTGCAACTGCATCAGCATGAGGATATAACCATTTCATCAATAGTTCGACTAGTTTAGCCCGCTTAAGCTTGCTTTGATTGCCCGACACGGTATTTTGCTCGACTAAAACTAATTTAGTTTTGATTCTAGACAATTTGATGGCCATTAAGGCTACCACATTGACATGACCCATGTTACCAATCAGTGCCCAAGGACGATTTTTTTTGAGATAGCTCATTAAAGGTAAAGTAGCCTTTACTGCTCGACCCATATTCAGGTCAACAATTCGTACTTCTGGAGGTACTAAATCTAAATAAGGACCTTCTTTAGTAGCTAGAACTAGATCCAGGTCAAATTCATTTCGTTGAGCCAAACCTTTGAGCAAATTAACTACGGCCTTTTCTGCACCACCGCCATGAAGGGCATCTAGAAAAAAAGTAATGCGTTTTCTTTGGGTCATTTAACTTATGCCTCCAATAATTTATTTATTAAAACTTCCCACTCTGTTACTATGGCATCTAAACCAAATCTTTCCAGTACTTCAGCGGCTTGAGCCGCCAGTTTTTGCCTTTGAGCTTCATTAGACATTAAGCTTTCCATTGCTGCGGACAAGGCTGCTACGTTTTGATTAGGAACTAAAATACCATCTCTATCTTGACGAACCATTTCACTCGGACCACTTGGACAATCAGTACAAACGACTGGTAATCCGCAGGCCAAAGCTTCTCCATGAGCCATAGGAAAACCTTCGCTTCTTGAAGCCATGACAAACAGTTTTGCTTGTTTTAATACTGCAAAAGGATTATTTAAAGCCCCCGTAAACACAACTTGACCTGACAAGCCTAAATCGTCTCTTGTTTGCAATAATTGTTCTCGTAACTCTCCTCTACCTAAGATGAGTAACTGCCAGTCTGGATATTTGGCGGCAATTTTAGCAAAAGCCGCTAACAAAAGATCGAATCCTTTTTGCTGTTCCAATCTACCCATACTGACTAGCCAATTTTTTTGTAGATTAACTTCTTTAGGTAGTTCATCAGTCTGTCCATCGTCTTTGACCATAATCGGATTATAGATTACAGCTCTTTTATTTTTTGGCAGGGACGCAAAACCCAAATCAACTCCTTGACTAACGCTGACCAAGCAAGAGCAAAAAGGATAGGTCAAACGTCTTAAAGTTTCCCATAGCATCCCGTAGGAAAAGACTTTGGGATCGTTATGTTCGGTCACTATCAAAGGATACTTTGTACCCAAAAGTGCAAGTATAGCGGTAATGTTGGTGATGCGTAGGAATGAAATTACGACATCTGGAGTGCTGGACTGAACAGCCCTTCGCAGCACCCTTATACGTTTGAGATTGCTTTTAATCGCTTCAAGTGGTTCTGCCGATTGACTTAAGACTCCTAGCGCAAGACGAGAACATCCAGCGGGCAATTCATAAAATTCATAAAAATCGTCGTTTTTTCCAGACAAGGTGACAACGGTTACTTCATGCCTACGTTGAATTAGCCCTTGTGCCATTGAGACTAAAACGCGTTCTGCGCCTCCACAACTAAGGCTAGATATCACTAAAGTTATTTTCATGTAGTAAATTTAGCTATTTTCTAATGATATTTTTTGGAGATGTTTCTTAGTTAAAATGTACAAAAAAACAAAGGAAATTAAATACACGCAGCTAGTTGATAATGCTATACCAGCGACGCCAATCCACTGTACAAATATATAATTACCAATGATATTTGCCACTAAATTAATCGCTGACCCCCAAGCCAAAAAGTGATTGATACTTAAAGAATTAATCAATTTAACCACAAAAATTGCTGAAATATAAAAAGGAATTTGTAATGCATAAAATACTTGAATTTGTGATACTACTTGAGTATCTTCAGCATTGAACGATCCTCGCTCAAAAAGAAGCTGAACAATTAATTTAGAAGCTAAAATAAAAAATATGGTTAAAGGAATTGTTGTCATAAAAATTAGTCTTAAATAATAATTAAAAGTGTGACTAATCTTGCGCCAATCTCGTTTGGCAATAGTCTGGGAAAAGTAAGGAACTACTGCTGTTCCCAAAGCCAAGGTAACTAAGGTCAAAGGTAAAGCAATTACTCGGTTTGCGTAGCCTAACGCTGCGACACTTCCAGGGGATAGCATAGCCGCCATAGACTGATCTACTAAACCAGTGCTACACATTAAGAAAGCACCAATTATTACTGGAAAATATTGTTTTATTACTAGATTTAAATTGGCATCCTGTTTTGACCACTGAGGTCGTACGCTAACTCCTTGTTGAAGTAACCCAATCCCTAAAATAATCATCTCGATCAAAGAGCCACAAATTAAGCCTCCAACTAAAGCATAAATTCCCCAACTGGGAAAAGCGAGCAACATAGCTGCGGTCGTTAGAGGAGTTATGATAGGAGAAACCGCAGCCAGAGCGAACTTTTCTCCTGCGTTCAATACTCCACCCCAAATATTGATAATTCCAGACAGTAAAATTGAAGGGGAAAGTGACCATAAAAGACGAGTAGTCAAGTCCAGTTTTTCTGAAGAAAATCCTGATGCCAGCAGCGGTAGATAGATCGGAGCAGTAATGGCGATCGCGATCGCTGTAACGATTAGTAACCCTATTGCTCTAGTCATAATGCCAGAGAATAATTGTTGTGCTGCCTTTTGACCCTGCTGTTCCCGCACTTTAATATATGTAGGAATTAAAGCTGAGCTAAAAGAACCTGCCACGACGCTGATGACGAAAGAGGGAACGACCATTGCCATGACAAAAGAATCTAGCTCGTCTCCCGTTCCGAAACGCCAAGCAACTATTAATTCTTTGCCAACCGAAGCAAATTTGCTTAACCCAGTCAATAAACCAATAAGGATAGTTGCGGTAAAAATTTGACGATTGATTGAACCTTTAGTCCACTTTCGCCAGGAAGTGATGTTGCCCAGAATTTTCTGTATGATTTCCATGTGTTTGTTATTTTTTCTTTGGGAAAGAGAATCAATAGAGTTTAGGTTAAAAATTGCTCCATATGTTGACGCATTCTCAGACCAGTTTTTTCCCATGTATATCTGTTCCAGAATAATTTATGCCCACATTCGCCAAAGATTTTACATTTTTCTGGGTGGCTAATTAATTCAATAATTTTCTGAGCAAGCTGCTGCGGATTATTTGGTTCTACCCGATATCCGTTTTGCCCTTCGATGATAAACTCAGGTATCGCACCAAGATCAGAACCAATTACAGGAAGTTTATGAGCCATCGCTTCAAGAAAGACTATTCCAAAGGGTTCTAATGTTGTAGGAAGACAGAAAATAGAAGCTTGTTGATAAAATTGTTTAACATCTTGTATTGGAACTCGACCAACAATATTACAGTTAGGAATGCTTAATTTAGGTTTACATCCAACAATAGTCAGAGTTGCATTAGGGTAAGTTTCTAATACTTTTTTAAATGCTTCTACTAATACTGGCCCTCCCTTTCTTTCCCATTCGACACCAACAAACAAAATATTCTGTTTTGAGAATCTATGGTCGTCAAATATTTCGTCTCGTTTTGCTTGCACGTTGGCACCGCAATAAACACACGCAATTTTTTCTGGATCACAGGAATAGCTCTCAATCAATGATTGAGATATATTTGAACTCATCGTAAAGTTAAAAGTGGCATTTTGATAAATACTTTTTTCATATTCGAGCCAAGTTTGAGAAGGCAAATTTTGGGAATCGAAGCCTGGGTATTGTAAATATGCCAGATAGGTATGGTCGGTATAGACAAAGTGAGGAATTCCTGGTACGCTAGCATCAAAAAGAGATTGGGTTTGAAATGTGCAAATATACCTCTGGTCGGCTAGTCTTTTTCTAACTTTTTCTTTAATTTTATTAAAAGTATAGGGTAATTTAAGATAAGTTGCAGTATTGATTTGTTTCTTTTGTAACAGTATATCTACCCCAAATTCTTTAAGGCAGTAGACAAGAGACATTAGATCTTTCTTACTTAAAAGATCTGTATAAATGTCTATTATTTCAATTGGAAAATTGGCAAAATTTGTCTGTAAAATATTTATTAATTCAGGGTTAATATAAGAAAAATCTCCATGTTTAATAAGGGCTATTTTTCGCTTATCCATAAGTTTATTCTTATTAATATTTTTTACGTTTGAATACTGTACAATCAAAAAAATTAGTTCAAGTTACTTTTATTGAATACAGTATGGTTGCTAGTTATCAGATTTGTGGCTTCGGCAGAGCTTAATGGCTGGGATAAGAGATTACCTTGACCATAATCTTCTGCAATTTCTTTTACTTTATTCAACTGAGATAAGTTTTCAATACCAGTGATGGTTACACTAAAGCTCTGTTTTTTGAGTTCGAGAACGATTTTTCTCAACATATCCCAAGCTTGCCGATCTCGCTCAATTAAGCCAACTAGATAGCGATCAATTTTTACTTGTTTAAACTCTTGATAGAGCGAATTAGGTTTAACATGTCCATAAATTGAGGCAACTCTGCCAAAATTATCGAGCTGTAACCGAATTCCCAACTGTTTTAACTGAGATAAAATCGCGATCGCTGGTTGAGGATTCTCAGCAATTAAATACTCCGATATTTCCCAAGTAATCAAATGAGGTGAAATCTGATATTTATCTAAATTGAGTCTGAGATATTTGACTAAACTTGTTTGCAACAGCTGAAGACTAGGGACATTAATGCTGACCCCTATCTTATTATCAAAATTAGGATCTTGCTGCCAACGCTTTAGCTGGGAACAGACAGCCTCGATAATCCATCTTTGCAAAGGAATAATTAAACCCGATTCTTCTGCCACAGGCATAAATTTCTGAGGAGAAATTAGCCCTAAATGGGGATGATGCCAGCGCAATAAAGCCTCAAACTCGCGAATCACTCCTGTAGTTAAGCTCATTACTGGCTGATAGTAAAGACTAAACTCTTCGTTCTCTAAAGCCTGTTTGATTCCGCGTCGCAGTTCAATAGGTGTCAGGCGAGTTACATAGTTAAAGCTTGGTAGGCTAGAACGCGGTATGAATTCTGGCTGTAGACTAAGTGTGACCGAATTAAGCTCATGAGTTTGGCTAATGATTTGTTCGAGACTATCTTGGGCTTGTTCAATATTTATCTGTTGATATTTGCTGGTATAGCCGACTACAAGACGATCAAGCAAAAAGATAATTAGATTAATATCATTACGTTTTGCTGCTTGACATAAAATATTAATGGTTGTATTCAAATTGGGCGGGATAATACGACTGGCATTTTTAACTACTAATATTTTTTCATGGGCAGTAGATTCATATTCTTCTCCTTCTACTAATAGTTCTTCGTATAGTTTTTCTCCTGGTCGTAATCCAGTAAAGACAATATCAATGTCTTTACCAACCTCATAGCCAGACAAACTGATTAGATCTCGAGCTAAATCGACAATCTTAATTGGTTGACCCATATTAAGCATAAAAATTTGACCCTGGCTGTTTTGGCTACTTAAGACAGCAGCCTGAAGAACTAGCTGAACCGCCTCAGGAATAGTCATAAAGTAGCGAGTAATATCAGGGTGAGTAATGGTAACTGGTCCACCTTTAGCAATCTGTTGTTTGAAGGTCGGCACCACACTACCACGGCTACCCAAAACATTGCCAAAACGGACTACTGTGTATGGTTTTCCACTAGTTCTAGCTGCTTTTAACACCAGCATTTCTGCCGTGCGCTTACTCGCTCCCATCACATTAGTCGGTTTAACTGCCTTGTCAGTTGAAATCATGACAAAATTGCCGACATCGTAGGAAATTGCTAAGTCTAACAAGTTTTTAGTTCCCAAGACATTATTAGTAATTGCCTCAGGAGGATTCAACTCCATTAATGGTACATGCTTATGAGCAGCAGCATGAAACACCACGTCAGGTTGATAAACGCTAAAAGCATCTTCTAATCTTGGTTTTATTCTTAAATCAGCAATGTAGGGAACAAGCTGAGTCAGCTGTCGATCTGAGTCTTCCTGCTGAAGAATATGCAATACCTGTTGCAGTTCCTCTTGAATGTTAAATACAGAGTTTTCACCATGCCCCAATAAAATCATTTTGGCGGGACGGCAGCGAAAAATCTGACGACATAGTTCACTCCCAATCGAACCCCCAGCACCAGTTATCAATACAACCTTTCCTGTTAGAAGTTGAGCAACTCCCTGGGCATCGGTTTGAATTGGCTCTCGCCGTAAGAGGTCTTCTATTTTGACTTCTCTAAGGGTAGGGATTCGATTTCCTTGGTCGAGTATTTCATTGGCTGAGGGGAGAGTATTAACTGGCACTCCAATTGCTTGACACACATCAACAATCTCGCGAATGGTTTTGCCAGCAGTGGTAGGCATAGCGATAACCACCTGTCGGATATTGTGCGCGGAAATAATTTCAGGAATACGGTAACGGTTGCCCACTACAGGTAATCCTTGGATATTTAATCCCAGCTTTTTGGGATCATCATCGACAAATGCAACTGGATTTAAGCCTAGTTTGAGATTACGGCGCATTTCTTGCATAATTGATACTCCAGCATCTCCCGCTCCTACGATTAAAACGCGATCGCGTTTGTAAAAGTTTTTGCGCTGCTGATTTTTTCGTTCTGTGGCTCGAACACTAAAGCGAACTCCGCCAATTAAGATAAAGGAGAGAATGCCATCAAGTAAGGGTAGAGAACGAGGTACTAAATAATGTTCAGTCTCAGTGCCAATTATGTACTGCAAAATACTCAACAAGATAATCTCAATTACCACAGCAGTGGTTGTCAAAGCAGCAATCTCAATTAACTCATCAATACTGGCATATTTCCAGTAGCGCTTATAAAATCCACCAATGATAAAAGTGAATAACTTGACTATAGAAAAGATAATGGTTGCAATAAACAAGCCTTTATAATATTCTTGTAGCGCTTCTATGTGATCTAGACGCAAGATCATCGCCAGTACAGGTGTTAGACAGAAAACGAACCCATCTAGGATAAAAAAGTGTCGATTATTGAGATTAAGCAATTTTTTGTTTTTGCCAATAGTTATTCGTTCCCAACTCAACTTTTTCAATCTCATTGTTAAATCCTAATTAAACTTTTCAGCGTTTTTAAAGTGAGTAAACTAAATTCTAGAATTCAATTAATATAAGTATTTACTACGCCAAACAGAGGTTCAAAGCAAAAAGCAAGAATGATATTTAGATAACTTGTTTTAGAAAAATTTCTTATAAAACATAAGTAGATATCATCAATGAGCTTAAATAGTTAACTTATCGCTGCTAGTAAAAAAACAGATTAAGAGAAATCTTGTTATATTTATAAGCTATTATTTTATGTCACAATGGACTCTAATCTGAAGCATTTTACTTGAAATGTTTTGATCAATACTTAAATTTTAAAGGTGTCTATGGTTACAAATTAAGACAATTATAATCATAATACTTCTTAGCAATTTATATAAGATACCTGGGGATAAATCATAGATGTGACTGCTAATTTTACTATCAATTAAAAATATTAAGGTGATTCTGGCTTAGTTTAAGTGCTGTCTGCATAGCTTTTGGGGCTTGATGTTGCAAGAATTTAAATCAATTTAATAAGGTTAAATAAACAGGTTAAATTAATATTTAAACTAAATTATGAAATGTTAGTGAACTTACTGAGTGAATTATGAAATTTAGATGAACAAGTAAACACAAGCAAATTGTGCTGGCTTCATTAGTTTTGCGAGTTTTGATTTTACTGCGCTTTTTAAATGAATAGACTACATTAATAAAATTATCAAAAAGCTGATAGCTGACTACGTTGTCGAAGCAGGATAGCTACAACAAGCTAATTGAAAGTGAAGCCCTAAAGGATACCGCTTCAAGAAAACGGAGTCTATTCAACTGAAAATGTCTGTAGGCTTCTATTTGAGTTTTCCAGAGCGCAAAATACTCAAAATTAGCCATAAACCCAAAAGGCTAGCAGCGGCAAATAAGACATTACTGAGGACAGAAACTTGAGCAGTAGCCGAGCCAGTGGAAATAATTGCTGCACCCATAATGAGAGAGCCAACTAGAATACTAAAGGAAAGACGGTTGGCTGAATCTTCCAAGCTCACCGCTAGAACATCTAGACGAAGGATATTGACGTTCCACTTGAGAGTTTCCGAGGTAACACGGTCTAACAGTAGCTCGACTAAACGGGGCGATCGCAAAGACAGACTTTTAAAGTCTAAACCAATTCGTAACAATGTTTCTGTGGGTCTTTCCCCTAATAGTTGGCGGCGAAATACATCAGCCATCAGAGGACGGATCTCATCTAGTAAATTAACCTGGGGATAAAAACCTCTGGTGACTCCTTCTAAGTTAGCGAGAGTTTTCGCATATAGCCCCATGTTGCTTGGCAGTCTAATTTTATTGTTGCGAGATACCTGTAATACTTCATAGATAACCTCGCTAAAATTAATCTGGGAAATACTGCGATTATAATATTTGCGCAGCATAATGTCGTAGTCACTAGTCAATTGATTGAGGTTTACTTGCTGACCGCCTTCAGCTAATTCGAGGGTCAACTGGCTACAGCGACGACCATCAAGATCGACAATAGCTAATAACATCTCGGTCAAAATTTGCTGGGTGCGCGGATCGAGACGACCCACCATCCCGCAGTCTAGTAATGCGATCCGACCATCCTGGAGATAAAAAATATTACCTGGATGAGGATCGGCATGAAAAAAGCCATCAATATAAACCTGTTTAAAAAAAGCCCGAAACAAAACAGTAGTGATCTCACTACGCTGAGTTGCCTCATCTTTGTTGGCTCTCATTTGAGGTAGTTTTGCCTGTAAAATTGGCACACCATCAAGCCATTCAATTGTTAAAAGCTTTTTCGTCGTTAAATCATTAAATATTTGCGGAATAACTAACTGCTGAGTGTCGAATAAATCCGTATTAGTTAGGTTTTGTCTAAGTTGTTCGGTATATTGCGCCTCGCTGGTGAAGTCTAATTCTGCCACGATAGCGTTACTAAATTCTTCTGCCAAACCCACAATGTCAAAGTTCTTGCCAAATTCAGTACGGGACACTAACTCTGCCAAGCTTTTAATTAAAGAGATATCTCGATCCACCACGATATCAATTCCTGGACGTTGAACTTTTAAGGCTACTTGCTGCCCACTGACTAAAACAGCACTGTATACCTGACCGATAGAACCAGCAGCGATCGCATTACGGTCAATTTCGCTAAATACGGCTTCTATGGGCTGACCCAATTCTTGTTGAATCAATGACTCTACTTGTCCCCAGGGTACGGGGGGAACATTGGTCTGAAGGTCGGTAAGAGTTTCTACATAGCGAGCAGACAAGAGATCGGGACGAGTAGATAATAGCTGACCCAGCTTGACGTACACAGGACCAAGCTCAATCAAAATATTGCGCAGAACTTCAGGAGAAGGAAGGCGGGGTTCATCAGCCTTATCCCCAGTTAACAACCCCCGAGCATAATCCCAACCGTTACGAAATACTACTTCAGCGATTTCTCTCTGGCGAGAAGTGTTTTTGGTTAAAGCAAACATTTAGGTATAAAAATAGACAGTCTATTTTCTTAGTTATAACGCAGCAAAACGATCGCTAGCTCGGATGAGAGCATCTTTAATTCCTGGCTCGGAGACTGAATGCCCAGCATCATTAATCACAATAAATTCTGCCGACTGCCAAGCCTGATGTAGTTCCCAGGCGCTAATCATGGGACACACTACATCATATCTACCCTGAACGATTACGCCTGGTAAATGGCGAATCCGCTTGATATTTTGTAATAGCTGATTGTCTTGGGTAAAAAATCCCCGATTGACAAAGTAGTGACATTCAATCCGAGCGAAGGCTTCAGCAAATTCCTCTCTAGCAAAACTCTGTTGGCTAATGGTGGAAGGAATTAACTTACTGGTGCTAGCTTCCCATACTGACCAGGCGCGGGCTGCCTCCAAGCGGACTTGGCGATCTTCACTGGTTAATCTTTTATAAAAAGCCCCCAGTAAATCATCTCTTTCCTCCAGAGGAATCGGCCTAAGATATGCTTGCCAAGCATCTGGATAAATATAGTTTGCCCCTTCTTGATAAAACCAACGAATTTCTGAAGGACGCAGCATAAAAATGCCTCTTAGAATCAACCCCTTACAGCGCTCGGGATGAGTTTGTGCATAGGCTAAAGCCAGGGTGCTACCCCAACTGCCACCAAATACAACCCATTTATCAATTTTAAACTGCTGCCGTAGCTGCTCGATATCCTGAACTAAATCCCAAGTGGTATTTTCCCGTAGTTCTGCATAGGGAGTACTCTGTCCACAGCCCCGCTGGTCGAAAATTATAATCCGCCACTGTTGGGGATCAAAATACTGACGATATATGGGGGATATTCCACCACCAGGCCCCCCGTGAAGAAAAATGACTGGCTTTCCTTGAGGATTTCCTGACTCTTCATAATGAATGGTGTGTAACGCAGAAACTTTTAACTTGCCTTGATTGTAGGGTTCAATAGCTGGATATAAATCTCTCATCTTAATGTTAGCAAGTAATTTAAGTATACCAATCAAGCATAATAGCTTTAAGCTTTAAGTCTGCTCGATCAATTGCGATCGCTCATGGTGCTTGTACCGCTTCGCTGCGAAAGACGCGCTGTCTAATCCTTTAGGAGTCCTTTAGGGCTTTTCCCACTGTACGTCATAGCCGATAGCGAAGAAAACGATAAAATAATATAGTAATCACAAATCAAATTTTTAAAGACGCTATTAGATTAGATTAGATATATGACCACGGCGACAGCAGTAGAAAAGAAAAAGCTTGAGCAACCACCCTTAAATATTCATTTTCTGGGCGATCGCGTTTTACGTCAACCTGCCAAACGAGTAGCCAAAGTTGACGATCAGTTGCGCAACACGATCAAAGAAATGCTGCAAACGATGTACAGTGCCGAAGGGATTGGTCTGGCAGCACCCCAAGTAGGTATCCATAAGCAGATAATTGTCATTGACATTGCCCTCGATCAACCTGACGAACCTCCTCTAGTTTTAATTAATCCGAAAATTACTAAGTCAGGAATTAAGCTGTGTAGCTCAGAAGAAGGCTGTTTGAGTATTCCTGGAGTTTATTTGGAAGTCACTCGTCCTGAGCAAATCGAAGTGACATATAAAAATGAGCAAGGCAAACCCTGTAAACTAGAGGCTACTGGTTTGCTAGCCCGCGCTATTCAGCACGAAATGGATCACCTTAACGGAGTGATGTTTGTTGATCGAGTGGAGAACAATCTTGCCCTTAATGAAGAATTAAAGAAAAGAGGTTTTGCTACTAGTACAGTTAAGCCAGTCAGAAAATAATCAATTAAGGAGTTAATAATTATGATTTCCATGACCCCAAAAAGCGGGATTTGCCTGCTGCTGTGTTGTATTACGGCGATCGCTGCTGTGGGTTCTGTCTTTGAACTATCTTCTGGTACTCCTGAATTAGGTAGCACGGTAACAGGCTTAATTCTGGCTGCGAGTATCCCCCTGACGGCAATTTTATTTTGGGTAGCGGTACAGGACACTAAAGCAAACCAAAGTTAGGTTTGAGGCAGCTTAAGCTATAAAAAAAGAGGTTGTGTCGCCAAAACAAACTAGGGTAGAAAATAAAAAAATGATTCTTGGCGAGTTGATGAAACTTACGTGAAGGTCAAGAAACAATGGCAGTATTTGTGAGCCCACGGGTGGCGAGGTTACCTTGCCACCCGTGGGCTGTTGCAGTAGCTAACCTGAGTTCGGGATTAGCTCAAATCCTTATTTTGAAGGTATTTAAAAAATACTATTTTCCGTTCTTCTTTCATAGTAGAGTTGCATCCAAACTATCTCAAAAGCTATTAGCTTAGAGCTTACAGCTTACAGCTATCTCCACCAATTAATCTGCTTAACCCGAACTCAGGTTAGCTAGCCAAATCTCTTCTTTCTTTGAGGAAATATTCTCGTCCTGCAAACTTATTTGCGACACAACCAAAATTAGGCATGGGTAAGAAAGATATAATTATCTGAATTGATTCAGCGCTTAACAAGTAGTTTTTAATCGCCCCTACCTTTATATGTCATCATCTAATTTAAAAACCTCTGTTGAAGAAGATTATCTTAATGAGCTTCCTGGTGAAGTGGAGATGTCACTCTTCGATCATTTAGAAGAGCTACGGCTACGAATATTTTATGCTTTAATTGCCGTGGCGATCGCTGCTGTGGGCTGTTTTATTTTTGTCAGACCATTAGTTCGCACTTTAGAATTACCCGCCCAAGGAGTTAAATTTCTTCAGCTAGCTCCAGGAGAGTTTTTCTTTGTTTCAATTAAGGTAGCTGGCTATAGTGGCATGGTATTGGCAAGCCCTTTTATTTTGTACCAAATTGTTCAATTTGTCCTGCCAGGATTAACCAGAAAAGAACGTCGATTACTTGCTCCCGTAATTTTTGGCTCTAGCATTTTGTTTTTTGTGGGCTTGTTTTTTGCTTATATTGCCTTAATTCCTGCTGCCCTTAATTTCTTTATTAACTATGGTAGCGATGTAGTTGAGCAGTCTTGGTCAATCGATAAGTATTTTGAATTCGTTTTGCTGTTGCTGTTTAGTACTGGGTTAGCGTTTCAGATCCCGATCGTGCAGCTTATTTTAGGCTTTCTCGGTATTGTTAATTCGGCACAGATGTTTGCAGGTTGGCGTTATGTGGTGCTAGGTTCGGTTATTTTGGGTGCAGTGCT
>NZ_PVWF01000182.1 GCF_003003995.1 Pleurocapsa sp. CCALA 161
GATACAGTCCATAACCACTTAGCCCGCTCATGGCTGCATTGATACCAGGGCTGTCTAAATTGTCGATAGTAGTAGCTTGGTTAGGCTGAGATTTTCCAGCCAAAAAGGCATTTTTGCTAATTAAAGAGCCGATTAAATAGCTCTCTCCACTCTTTCCCAACCCTGTCTTTTCTCTGACAATGCGATCTATACGTTGGAGATCCAAATCTACCAAAATCATCCCTGATCGATTGGCGAAGGGTTTTGCCAGGGTAATCGCTGGTTTTCTAGTAATGGGAGAAACATAAAATATAGGTGCAAAGTTAGCTCCTACTTTCACTTCTTCGACATAGGTAATATTGGCTAAAATTTCATATTCCCCTTCTCGCTGGTTATTGCTAGAAAGAATAATTTTATTACTGCGATCGAGAATATATATTTCTCGAAGACTTGGCTTAATCTGATTGAGCCGATTCAAATATTGTTTAAGTACTTGATATGCTTGTTGTTTTGCCCTCTTATTACTAGAACTAAGCAGAATATCTAAATTAGCCTGTACATCTGGCATTTGTGTAGTTTGCAGAAAATCCCGCTGCTGATCTTCAAACCACCTGGTAATTTCTTGTTCCTTGAGAGTGGCTGCCACACTCAGGCGATCGAATGCAGCCTGTTTTAAAGCTGCTCTAGCGCGAAAATATGCCACTCCACCGACAATACTTACCGTAATTAATGCCAGCAGTAAAAAGTAGTTGGCTATCTTGGTAGTCAAGGATAACTGCGGTAATTTCATTTATGGCAATGAAGTCTAGATACAACTCAAGGTTATCTGACATTATATCTGGGGAATGAGTGAGTAATAAATGCGATCGCATAGGGTCTGGCCGAAGTTATACCCAGCTTCTTTCAATCAATTCAACCATCTCATCGTATTCAAAGTTTTTAAGCATTCTAATCAATCCCGCTGCTAAATCAGGCTTAGTAGGTGGAATTTGTTTAATCAATTGTAAAATTAGCTCGCTATCAATGGCGATCGCCGCTTGATGTAATTGCTCAATCCATTCAGTTGACATATTTGTCAAGTCGAATGTAGCTAATTCTCGCTCTTTTGCTGGAGAGAAATAAAAGTTTTTAATTGGTTGTTGAACAGTTAGAGTAGCTTGATGTTTTACTACTGCGATCGGAATTTGAAACTTAAATAGCGAGCCTTGTCCTAATCTACTGCTAACGGTAATCTCTCCCCCTAATAAGCGCGCAAACTGCTGACAAATAGCTAATCCCAGCCCAGTACCTTGTTGTTCAGACTGTCTAGTTTGCATAAAGGGAACAAAGATTGATTCCAAATGGGATGGTAAAATACCCTGTCCAGTATCTATGATCGCAAAGGCAAGCATTGTCTGATTAGATTCTGTTAGTAATTTGAGGTTTAGGGTAACTCCTCCTTGGGCGGTAAATTTGATCCCGTTATCAATTAGATTAATTAAAATTTGCTTGAGTTTAACAGGATCGGTTTCAATATATTGAGGAAGATCGTGAGGTAGATTAAAAGTTAGTCTAATATTTTTCTCTAAAGCTCTCAATTTAAACATCTGGGCTAAATTAGCTAATAACTGGTGTAGATTAAATGGTTGAGAGCTTACTGAAAGTGAACCTGCCTCTATTTTGGATATTTCTAAAATGTCATTAATTAAAGTTAGTAAATGTTCACCACTACGTTTGACAGTTAATAAGTTTTCTTTTTGCTGCAATTTTAAAGAAGTATCTTGCAAGGCTACCTGAGTAAAACCCAAGATGGCATGAAGGGGTGTGCGTAGTTCATGGCTCATGTTTGCCAAAAATTGGCTTTTTGTGCGATTGGCAGCATCGGCAGCTTCTTTGGCTGTCATTAGAGCTTGTGTCCTCTGTCTAACGCGATTTTCCAGACTTGTATTGGAAATTTCTAAATCTCTAAATGCTGCTTTTAACTGAATTACCATTTCATTAAAAGATTTTGCTAAAGACTGTAATTCTTTAACGCTATGAACTTGAATTACAGGATACAAGTTAGTGCTGGTATTTTTGGCTTTGGCACTTTCGGCAATGACGCTAGTTACTTCACTAAGATTAGCAATAGGTTTAGCAATTCTCCGAGAAGTGTAAATTCCTAAAACAGTGGCGATCGCACTAGCAATCAAACATAACCAGATAGTATTAAGAGTATTAGCTTGGATTTGGGTCATAAAATCGGCTTTTGGCATCACCAAGACAATTAACCAATCTAAACCAAGTTCGTCTTGATAAGGTACAACTTGGACTAATTGATCGTTGTTTTTAAGTTTAAATTCTAATTGTTCTGAGTGTTTGACATTGTATAAACTACGGAAATGTTGGGTAATGTATGCGGTTGTTTCTTTAACTAAGAAGCTTTCACTATCACGAGCTGCCAAGCGTTTTTCTTTGTGGGCAATAGCATCGTAAGTAAATGGTTTTTCTTGAGTAGAAGTAGCAACTAAATAACCATTTCGTTCGAGAATAAAAACCTGTCCTCTTTTACTGATTTCTATGTTTTCCAAAAAGCGATCTATTCCACTTAAAATTAAATCGACTCCCACTATTCCCTGGATATTTCCTTGACTATCTTTTAATAAACCTGCTGCGGTAATACCTAGTTCTCCACCTGTAAAAGTATAAATATTGCTCCAGTTATTTCCTTGAGTTTTTAATGTATTAATATACCAAGGGCGTAAGCGAGGATTATATTCATCTACTTTAATTAACTCTTGTTTTTGACCCAAATTGTCCAAAATATAGGTTTTACGCTTGGATATTTCTCTTACTTCTTGACTATAAAACTTATTTTTTTCTCGCTTACCGTACCTAAATTTTCCTGTTTGATCGCTAATATAAATCGCGCGTGCAGTATCAAATAATTGAAGACTCAACCACAAATCTCGTTGTACTGTAGAAAAATCATTAATATTTAACTGCCCAGTACGAACACTATTTTGTTTTAAATTAACTATTAAATGAGGTGTTTTTAAATAATGTTCTAAATTCTTTTCTACCCTATCTGTCACCTCATTTGTAAGTTTACTAGTCACATTATTAACTGCTTGTTCTCCATTACGCCAAGAAAAGTATCCTACTACGCCTACTGTGATAAAAATCTGAAGTAAGAAAGGTAAAGTAATAATATTTTGTAGAGACAAATTGCGATAAGAATTAGTTAACTTATGCAGTATATTGAGTAGCATAAACAGAAAATAAGAAGTTATTCTTCTATTTAATTGAATTCTCCTGCAATAGAATATTTTGATTCTACTGTAACTTTTGACATTAACAAAAATTCGCTATAATTGGCAAGATTGTCAATATCTATCAGGTTTAAGACAACCTCAATTAGTAACCAAAAGAAGATTTTTGTAATTAGTTTGTGCCAATTAATTTTCATGGTTATATTCTCCTGATAAGTAACATACGGTCAACTAGACAAGCGATCGCGTTCAACTTTAATGAAGATTAGATTTTCAATTAGATCGACTAGAGTAATTTGAAAACTATCTTAGCGACGAGATTTTCTGTATCTAACTATTAGGTTAAAAACTAATCGAGAAGAAATAGAGATGAGCAATCGATAAACAATGAACAGCAATAGAACTTTGTATGTCAAAGTCATACGTTAAATCGTCAACACCAAAATCAGTAATCGGTAAGTTCAGATCTTCCCTAGTTAATCCCGATTAATTTCTATACCTGTACGTATCACCGAGTTAAATCGCCTGATTGCATATCAGCACTTGTGAGCAAAAATATGTAGTCAATCAACAGCTAATTATTTTAGGAGAAGTGTCGTGTCAAATCGTCAAAAAATTACACTCAGAATTTGTCGTCGTACAATTTATTTGATGTTTACCAACTCGGCAAGATCGAGCAAGGTATTAAGCGAACGAGAATTAATTGACCGTTGTTATCGCAATAGTTAAAACTACCTGAAAGCTGTTTACGCATCAAAGAATTAAGAAATAAAAGACAGCATTATTTTCATTGCTTTTTGGTTCAAAACTCAAAGATCTTGAGCAAACAATTTGATTATTAATTTTTAGGCTAGAGGACGTTATGATATGAAGCGCTTACAAATATTTATTTTGAGTTTTTTATTTACAGTTAGCTTGGGTTGGTTTACTTCTATATCAAGTAAAGCTATACAGCCGACTGCACCTTTACTTACTGGCATGGGAACTCATCATCATACTATTAAGACAAAATCACCTCTAGCTCAACGCTATTTTGACCAAGGATTAGTCTTAGCTTATGGTTTCAATCATGCAGAAGCTGCCCGCTCTTTCCGCCAAGCAATTAAATTAGATCCTAATTGTGCCATGTGCAACTGGGGTTTAGCTTATGTTTTGGGGCCCAATATCAACGCAAAGATGGAAGATGATGCCGTGCCAGAATCTTATGCAGCGATCAAACGCGCTGTTAAGCTATCTGGTAATAGTACTAAATCGGAACAAGCATATATCAATGCGTTGGCGAAACGCTATACAGACAAGCCGTTAGAAGATCGTAGTCAGTTAGATCTAGCCTATGCAGAGGCAATGAAACAAGTAACTCAGCAACTTCCTAACGATCTCGATGCAGCCACTATCTATGCCGAAGCACTTATGGATACGATGCCCTGGGACTATTGGACACAAGAGGGAGAACCAAAACCAGAAGCCCAAAAAGTTATAGATACTTTAGAGTCAATCATGGAACAATCACCCGATCATCCAGGAGCAAATCATCTTTACATCCACGCAGTAGAAGCCGTCAAACCACAACAAGCTATATCAGCAGCAGATCGCTTGGGTAAGCTAGTTCCAGGTTCGGGACACTTGGTTCATATGCCATCTCATATATATATTCGGGTAGGGAGGTATCACGATGCAGCCGTTGCCAATCAAAAAGCGATCGCCGTAGACAATAACTATATTACTCAATGTCATGCTCAAGGAGTCTATCCCTTGGCTTATATGCCTCACAATCATCATTTTCTATGGTTTGCTGCCACGATGGAAGGAAATCGTAAGCTGGCGACAGAGGCAGCTAAAAACGTTGCTGCCATGGTCGATCCGCAGATGATGCGTGAACCTGGGATGGGAACACTACAACATTTCTCGGTTGTTCCTTTCTTTACGATGATTCGCTTTGGTCAGTGGGATAAAATCTTAGCTACACGCCAGCCAGAAGCAGACTTAAAATATCCGACAGGTGTATGGCACTATGCCAGAGGTTTGGCTTTCAATGCCCAAGGTGAAATAGTCAAGGCACAGCAAGAGTTAGAAGCGTTGGATTTACTAGCAGATGATCCTGAATTAGAAAAAGTCACTATTTGGGATCTCAATACCACTCCAGACATACTTAGGATTGCTGATGAAGTATTAACAGGAGAAATAGCAGCACAAGAAGGAAAAAATCTTAGAGCGATCGCTCATCTACGTCAGGCAGTAAACTTAGAAGATGCTTTAAATTATAATGAACCTGCTGATTGGTCTATTCCCGTCAGACAATATCTCGGTGCAGCTTTACTAAAAGCAAAACATTACGATGCAGCAGAAAAAGTATATCGTGAAGATTTGGCGATTTATCCCGACAATGGCTGGTCATTATATGGCTTGAGTGAAAGTCTGCAAGCACAGAATAAGAATGTCGAAGCCAAAGACGTGCAGCAGAAATTTGCCTTGGCTTGGCAATATGCTGATGTGCAATTAACTGCGTCTAAGTTTTAGTTTTATTTAATTTGAGATGAGTTTTAAGCTGAAATTTATGAGTTTTATGGGTATTTGATCGCGTTAATATTAGGCATTAGATAACAAAACTGACATCCTCCCGACTAATGTTTTGTAGGGACTGTCATTAATTAATAGTTAATGCAGTTCAAGAAATCATGATTAAAAAACTATTACGTTATTGTGTTGTAGCGATCGCTATCTTTATGCTAGTTATCGCCTGTAATTCTGATACCCAATTAAATAATACTCAGATTGACAAGTCGCGATCGCGTCCTAAAGAATCCCTAACCCTAAAGGGTACCGCTTCGCATAAGGGTACACCTTCGGATAACCGCTCCGCATATAGCGAAGACTTTGCCTCATTGCCAGCGGAAAACAAAGTTCTCCAAATCTGGTGGGATAAGGGATATAGTCCCGAAGAAGATGCAGCTTTACAAAAGCTAGTCAAAAAGTGGTCACAAA
>NZ_PVWF01000183.1 GCF_003003995.1 Pleurocapsa sp. CCALA 161
GAGCAATGAGCAATGAACAATGAACAATGAGCAATGAGCAATGAGCAATGAGCAATGAGCAATGAGCAATGAGCAATTGATTAACTAGGTTTAAGACTTCCTCGTGAACGAAGACATAAAAAGAAATCTTTTGCCTAATTAGTACCAAGTAGTCGATCCCAAAACGTAAAATACAGTCCGTAATGCTTACTATATTGCCTGTGATGCAGAGAGTGGTGATCTGAACTAATTAACCACTTGCCAAACCAATGAGAGGGAAAAGCTGGAAACAATTCAAAACCAAGATGAGTCATCAATGACCAAATTGTCATGGTTATTAACCACAAGGCTAAAACAGCAAAATGAAGGGGAACTATAAAAACTATAGCTACTAAAAATAATCCTTGAATTAATGCTTCAGGAAAATCCAGAGCAAAAGATGTCCAGGGAGTCGGATTTTTGGAGCGATGATGTCCTCGATGCAGCCAGTTGTAGACCAAAGGATGATGAAATCCGCGATGAAAAAAATAATAGCTAGTATCCTGTAGTAAAATTACGCCGAAAAAGCTAACAATTAAATACCACGCTCCATAATCTTCAATTGAACTATACAAGCGAGTCGCTCCAAAGTCGTAGATAGTCATGACTAATGCTGCACAAATAGCAGTTGCTACGGTAGCTGTAATAGATAGGGCAATATCTTTTTGAATTAGTTTTTGTTGAGGATGTTTAAGCGCTAAAGATTGTTTAATAATAGATTTTTCGGAAGTATAAAATAACCAATAAGTACCTCCAGCTATTAATAAATAACGTGTCAGAATAATTACAAAAAAAGTGATGAGATAATAGAGCCAAAGCTTCATTGAATTAATCTTTAAAATTATTGAAAATGAATAATTATGAGCAATTTTTAGTTGGTACTAACTATATTGCTGCGGTCGAATTCGCGAACATCTCTTAATGCCGAGGCAGTACCATTACCTAGATCGGTAATTATGCTAAAGCTACCGTCTGTTTCTAAAACTATGGCCTCAGCATCCTCCACCGCAGCTATACCTTTACCACGCAATGCTGCTAAAACTTCGCTTTGAGTTACTCTTTCTTTTTTTAGTACGTCAGCTTTAAATTTTCCCTGGTAAAGTAGCAAAGTAGGTTGGGATTTAACTATTTTTTGGGCTAAAGAAGAACGCGCCGAAATCCAAGAAATAATATATTGAAATAACACTAGCAATGCAAAACCAAGAATTCCCGTGCCAAAAGAATCTTTAGTAGATAGTAAAATACTAGCTAAAATTGAACCAAAGGCGATCGTCACTACAAAATCAAAAGAGTTCCATTTTGATAAAGTACGTTTGCCAGATATTCGCAGCATGAAAACTATGGCAATATAGGCGATCGCGCCTAAGATAATTGTATTCACGAATGGATTATCAAACATAATTTATCAATAATGAATTGGTAAACATTAACATAACTAAAGGTTTGGCATTGCCAAACCTTTAGTTATGTTAGTTATTGCTGAAAAACTTATGATTCAGTTGCAGGTATTACCTTAACTTCCATAGTTACTTCTTTAACTCCTTTAATTTCTTTTGCTAAAGGCACGATTTTATCGTATTCTTCTTGGCTAGGTACTGTGCCAATAATTTTTGCCTGACCATCAGTAGCTTCTACGGTTAGTTGAGAACGAGGTATATTTGCTTCTAACTTAGATCTTATCTCACTTTCAAGATCAGAATCAGCCCTCACTTCAGGATCGCCAGCAATTTTATTGCGCTCTTCTCTTGCTCGAATATCAGCTTCTAACTGTTTTCGACGTATTTCACCCTGACCATCATCTTTAGTTTCTGTTACTTTAGCAGCATCTTCTACCTTTGCTGCACCGTCGTTTGGATTCGTGGGCGCATCACCACTAGTACGGGCAACATCACAACCAACTGCACCCAAAAGCAAAACACTACTTAATAAAAATCCTGTTAATTTTTTCATTTTAGATTTTCTCCAAACTGTTAATATTTATCCAACAGTGGCGACTGAACCACCATCAACTCGGTAATTTGCGCCGACGACAAAGCTGGAATGTTGGGAACAAAGGAAGGCAATTACCGCAGCGACTTCCTGTGCTTCACCCCGACGATGCAGTTCTAAATGGGGGCGTTCTTCTTTGAGAAAACTGGCGATCGCTTCGTCAAAACTAGTACCTTTTTCTTCGGCTCGTTTTTTCATCATGGCATCTGTCATCGGGGTAGCAATATAGGCAGGAGAAACAGAGTTGATTAAGATGCCGTCTTTGGCATAGATTTTAGAGAGATTTTTGGTTAAGTTAAGTATTGCTGCTTTTGCTGCACAGTAAGGCATCTCGTCAGGGTATGGCTGCACTGCATCTTCTGAACCGATGAGGACAATTCTGCCCCAGCCTTCTTTTTGCATAGAGGGAATAAAAGCTCGACAAACCCGCACCGCAGACATAAAGTCAACATCAATGGTTTCATACCAATCTTCATCGGTTAATTCTAAGAACTTTTTAGTTGAACCTGTGATCCCTGCACAGTTTACCAAGATATGCACAGTGCCATATTGTTCCAGAATTTGCTGTTTTGCTGCTTCTACTTGCTCTAGGTTGGTTAGATCTGCGGTTGTCTGAATGACTTGGCCTATTTCACCTATTTCTTGAGCAGTTGTATTTAAATCGTCTTTTGTTTTGTCTATTAAGGCAATTTTGACTCCTTCAGCAGCCAATAATTTGGCTGTGGCTTTACCCATGCCTGAGTCCCCACCAGTGATTACTGCTACTTTACCTTTGATCCCAAAATCCATACTTGTCTCTCTATTGCTTTGCTACTGGTTTATCGTTGAACTACGTTGCCATCTCCTTGTATATCTAGTTCTTCGCGACGGACAGTGTCTCGTGCTGTTATAGTGTCGCGTTCAACCTCTTTATGAACGTTGACTTCTTCACGCACAAAAGCTTGTTTTTGAATATCAGCCGTTTCTTGATAAACATCCATGCGAACTGGCTTAGATTCGCTGAAATCGACGCTGCCAGGATTGACAGTTTGGTTTACCGCGTCTGTACGTTCGATCACAATCCGTTCTCTTTCAACAGGTACGGCAACTTCTGCTGTTTTGGTTTCAACATGCTTACCAATAGACACTTCTCCAGCTTTAGCACGTTGCTTGTTAACCATCAAGCGTTCTTCGTACAGTCTGATTTTATCGCGATCGCCAAGATCGGTTCTAGTTCTGATATCTTCGTCAACATGATGAATAGCAGTGGGTGTTGCTCCTGGCATATCATAAATGTCAAATTCTTCAACACCGTGCTTGCGCATGATAGTTGCTGCACGGTCGATTTCTACACCTGTTCCTGTAACCATCACCAGAAAACTACCTCGACCTACGCGATCGCTGTACATTTTAGCTTTCTCTTCAGGAATACCCAAACCGATCAACGCACCGATTAAACTACCAGCAGCAGCACCAATACCCGCTCCAGCTAGAGTTGTGGCGATCGCAGTTGCTTCTGCACCAGCTAACAAAATAGGCCCAATACCTGGGATAGCTAATGCACCCAAACCCACCAATAATCCAGTGATACCGCCTAATGTACCACCTGTCAAAGCGCCGGTAGTAGCACCTTCATCTGCTTTGTTGCCTATTTTGTCTGTGGTTTCATGTCCTGCTACTTGATCGGCGTCTTTAGCAACGACAGATACTTGATCCATATCGTAACCTGCTGCTTTAAGGTCGCGAACTGCGCTTTCTGCCTCATCACGACTGTAAAATAACCCAGCAGCGCGTTTATATTGTTTGATAGTCATAATTATTATTTTCTAAAATGTTATTTTAGATGTGAATAAATAGGTTTAAACCACCTATTCTTATGATTAGTTTTGTGGAGATTAATACTGCTTGCTATCCAGTTTTTATATTAATCTTAATCTAATCTTTATTAAATATCTCAAATACCAAAAAAAAAGTCGTCTATCTAAGGTTTCATAAATCTTTTAACCTTAAGATAGATAACAATCTGAGCAAAAAAATAAATAAGTAGTTATTACTATTATTCTTGAGCCATATTTGGTAATTTTTCAGCAAAGTATTTGCTCAGAAATGTATTGACTATAGAGAGAATTACAGGGGCAAAGATAAAGGATACTAAACCAGCAACTTGAAAACCTGGAACGAAAAGAGCAGCTAACCAAAAACATAAACCATTAACTACTAAGGAAAACGCTCCTAGGCTTAAAATATTGAGAGGTAGAGATAATAGTGAAATTACTGGTTTCACTCCTGAATTAACCAAGCCAATTACCAGCGCTGCGACTAGGGCAGCAGGAAAGTTTGCCAAGTTTACGCCAGGGAAGATTATATCAACTACTAAAAGGCTCAAGGCTGTAGCTAAAATGGTTAAAAATGAACCCAACATGATTTTACTCCAGTTATTTTATGCAAGACAAAACGTAATATTATAATGTCTTAACTTTTTCTTATTACTATGTTTTATTTTTAGGATTTTTTTTGGCTTTTTACCTCTGACCAAAGATGTATTTTGGTCTGTTAAGCAAAATAGTTGCTTATCCTGCTTAAGATAGAAGATCTGCCGAATAAATAGATTTAGAATATATGTAAATTAGAAACAAAGTATTAGAAAACAGAAAAAAATGGGAATTATCAAGGTTATTGCTGCAATATTACTCCCACCCCTCGGTGTATTTTTAACTATGGGAGTAAGTCAAGCTCTACTAATTAATATCTTACTAACCTTGTTGGGATGGATTCCAGGGATTATTCACGCACTTTGGATAATCTCCAAACAATCGGAGCAAGCAAACGTACAATAAATTAGGTTAGATTTAGGTCAGATAGTGCCACCGTCGCCTTTAGTTAATGATAGTAATTGTTGGCATATGGCTAGCAATTACTGTCTGGTTGTAGAGCCTGTCGATTACTTCCCTCACAATCTCACTGACGATGTATTGTATGTCACTTAAATTAAAATAACAATGCAAAAAACGATCGCTTGAAACTTAAGCTCGTTATATTCAAAATACATATAAGTTAAGGAAATATTAAAACAGAGGTAAATTTATCTTTAAATATTTCTCAAAGATACGTTGGTGTAATAATCTAAGGTTGAGCAATAAAGCATTTTATTGCTCAACTTAATTCTTTATAATCACCGAAGTATTTGAATGACCTTAAAAAGAGTATCTACAGGAATTGCTGGTTTGGACGAAATCCTGTTGGGTGGACTGATTGCCGAACAAGCGTATTTAATTAAAGGTCAACCAGGTAGCGGCAAAACAACCCTGGGACTTCATTTTCTCAGTACAGGTGTGTCTTTAGGAGAAACCACTCTATTGATCAGCTTTAGTGAATCAGAAGCAAGGCTGCGCCGTAATGCCAAGCAAATGAACATCGAGCTAGATCGGGTGGAATTTCTGGATCTCAGCACGACAGCCAATTTTTTCACCGAAGATCAAAGGTATGATATTTTCTCCCCTTCAGAAGTAGAAAAATCTCCAGTCACGAAACAATTGATCGATACAATTGAAGAAATTAAGCCTCAGCGCATTTTCCTCGATGCTATGACCCAATTTCGCTATCTAGCAAAAGATACCTTTGAATTTCGCAAGCAGGTACAGTCATTTTTGCGCTTTATAGTTGATCGCAATATTACTTTATTATTTAGCTCCGAAGGAAGCGATCTCGATCCTGATGACGATCTTCAGTTTATGAGCGATGGCGTAATTGAATTACACACAACCGTCAACAAACGCTGTCTTCAAGTCAACAAATTTCGCGGTTCTGGTTTTGCTAAAGGTCATCATGATTTACAGTTAAGCGATCGCGGTATGTTAGTTTACCCGATTCTCATCCCAGAGACTTATCAACGTCAAGCTCAACTAGAAATGATTTCCTCTGGTATTCCAGAAATTGATGAATTGCTCAATGGTGGGATTGAACGAGGAACGACAACTATTCTCAGTGGACCATCAGGAGTAGGTAAGTCTACCTTTGGGATGCAGTTCATGAAAGAGGCTGCGGGAAGAGGAGAGCGCTCAATCTTATATGCTTTTGAAGAAGCGTCAGATACGATCTTAAGACGTTGTGAATT
>NZ_PVWF01000184.1 GCF_003003995.1 Pleurocapsa sp. CCALA 161
GTGTTTTTTTTTCCTTTTTCAAAATTCCAAATTTAAATTTTTTCTTACTTTGTTGGGAAAAAAAAATGCACTTCGTCACACAAACGACCACTTAAGGAAAGGGGGAATAACTAAAAAAAGAACTACTGGGAAAAAAAATAACCAAAGAATGGTTTTGCTTGTTCTTGGTTGGGGGCGCTTCTTTTCGGCGGTTTGTTCGTGGTGGCTTGTTTTCGCTGTGTTTCTTTTCCTGTCTGGGTTTGGGTCTGTTTTTGTCTGCCTTTTTGTGTTATAATTGTAGTTGTGTTTCTCTGGTTGTGCCGTGTCTGTTCTTGTTTCGTCTTCTGTCTTTTCTGGGCTTGTTTCTGTCGGTTTTTCGGGTTCTCGTTCTCCGTCTCCTGCTGCTGCTGCTTTGTCTGCGTTGCTGCCTCTCGTTCCTTCTGGCGTACGGGTTTCCGTTGGTTGTGCGCGTGGCGTTGACTCGCTTTGTCGGTCTTTCTTTGCTGGTTCTGCTTCCCTGCTGGTGTTCTCCGTCGCTTCTGGTCTTTTTGGTTCTGGGCGTTCGGCTTTTGCCCGTCGTTCTTCTCGCTGCGTGTTGTCTGTGGCTGCTGGTTCGCGTGGCTTGCTGGTGGCTCTCCCTTCTGCTCCTGTTTGTCCTGCTGGTGTTCGTCCTTCTCGTTCGTTTTTTGGTGCTGGCTCTGGTTCTTGGGGTTCGGTGGCTTTTGCCCTCGGTCGCGGTCGGCGCGTGTTGCTGTGGCTGCCCTCTGGTTCTCGTCCTCCTGCCTGGTCTGGTGTGTCCTGGTCGTCCGCTGGTGCGCTTGGTTCTGGTGGCTGTTGGTGGCTTGGTGTTCCCGTTCCCGTTCCCGCGCAGTTGTCGCTTTTTTAGTCGCTTCGTTGCCCTTCCCTGGGGGCTGTGCTGGCGCACAGCCCCAAATGCAATCGCGCTCGGTTATGCTGCCCTAGCGTTGGCTATGATGTAATCTTTCAAACGGTTGTAACCAAGCCAAGTTAAGACCGCATAGTTATGTTTGCAGCAGGCTTTACCATTGAAAATTAAAACCTGATTTTTATAATCCTCGCATTCACAATCTAAACCATCCTCAAACAGATAAACACTGTAAGCTGTACTCTTTCTAGGATTTATTACTCTAAAGTGTTCTTGATTGACTTGAGCCGTACACAGCGATCGCGATTGCTCAATTCTCCAATCTACAAAATGCTGCTTAAATGCTTTTTTACTGATAAATGTCGGTCTTTGTCCTTTGACTTTAACGAAACAAACTTTATACCATACTTCAAACCTAACGATTTCATAAGGCTTAACGTTTAAGATTCTTGCTGCTGCTGACTTTGAATATACGAAGTTGCTTTTATTTATCATGACTAATTTTCTGAGTTCCTTTTATTATTCTATCACTTAAATATGATAATTATCACTTAAATATGATAATATTAAGAGATGGAACTCAAACATAGGATTTAGTCAGACATGAAAAATCAAAACGATATTACAATCCCCTATTCAGATCTAGATGATGCAGTAGAGAACATAATTGGCGATCGCTATTTGAAATATGAGGAGACAGTAAATAGAGACTCGATTAAGAAAGTCTTAAAAGAACATTTGATGTATGCAATAGAAAAAATTTTATCCGAACCTTCGGAGCATTTTAAAAGTGATCGCTCGTTCTGGGATGACTTAGAAAATAGCGTCTATCTAGACGATGTAGCGTAAGCAAAACAACAACAACTCTTCATTCAAATAAAATGCGATCGCATCATGAACGGCAAAAAATATAACGGTTGGAACAATTACGAAACTTGGTTAACTGCTCTCTGGATTGACAATGAATATAGCTCTTATCAGTATCGTTGCGAATTAGTAGAAGAGGTCAAAGAAGAACATGAAGACGAAGACAAAAGAGAAAATTGTTTAGCTTCAAGTCTTAAAAATTGGATTGAATCACAAAATCCAATTACTGAAAGTACCAGCTTATTTACTGATTTACTTAACTCGGCATTATCTGAGGTTGATTGGCAAGAAATAGCAGAAAACTTTTTAACTGAATAATTATTTAATTCTCCTCCAATGGGGGAGAAATCATACACAATAAACACAAGAGGAAATACTAAGAACAATGACACCAGAACAAGTAGAGGCAATTTTACAATCCAACGCTAAGGCAATCGAAGCAAATAGTAATGCGATCGCCGAATCGAGAAGACAAATTAGCGCACTCTATCAGCTAAATGCAGAATTAGTTAGAGATAGAGCAACCATGTTTGAAATTCTCCAAGGACTGAACGAAGACAGAGTAAGAACTTCTGAGAATATATCTATCTTGGCAGAGCAATCGAGCAGACAGAACCAGCTTCTAGAAAGAATAGCTGACGCTCTAGAAAACCAAAATTAATAAACAATCGGATAAATTAATTCAAAGGCAAGCTATTTTAGTTTGTCTTTCTTTTTTGCCTTTAACTTATCAATAACTACCTGTTCGAGCCATTCATTATCGCTCACTCCCGAATCGGCGATCGCATTGGTTAACTTTTCATCCCACTCAACAGGAAGACTGAAGAATCTAGCTTTTGCCCTACCAGCATCGACAAATAAACCATCTTTGCGCTTGATGTTGCCAGCTTTGCGCGTTGCTTGAGTAATTGCCTTTTCGATCTCCCAACCCGATTGGATTCGCTTGTAAACGGTAACTTTGGGAATTCCGTTGCTCTCGGCGATCGCTAATTGTTCGTCTGTTAGTAACTTGCTGGTTCTCGGCATATTATCAATTAAATATGATAGTTATCAATTAAATATGATACAATAATCTTAGGTTTAAACCACTCCTCCGTAATTCAGATGGAACTCAGAATTTAGTCAGGAGGAGCGATCATCTCTATTGGAGACATTCTTAATGTATCATTCAAATTTGATAAAATCACCCATCGAGGTATCACCTCATGGCAGTTTCGAGGTTAATAAGCTCTGTCACAGTGTGGCTATCTGTGAAGCAGTTAAAGGCGATCGCCACAACTGGGGCAATGCTACAGACACAGAACCAGCTTTTGTGGTTTATCTAGGCTGTAAAAAAGAAGAAGTAGCCGAAAAAATCAGATATATCAATAACGCTCTTGGGTGCTATTGGTGTGAAATTCGTCAACCAAAATATCTCAAAGATTTTGAAGCTGAAATCAAAATCCGAGGAATGCAAAGACATTCAGACGATGAAACCAATGGCTTAGATTTTTTGCTTTGGGCTGAAAACGATTTCAATTATATAGACTCTGACGAATACGACGCTTTAACTACAGGCTATCAAGCGCGCTGGTAAGCATAACTTCCCCCATCCTTGGGGGAAAAGTCATCAAATTAAACGTAAAATCAAGAAAATTAAAGCAATGGCTAAGAAATCGAATCAATTCAGCGTATTTGGTACTCGTGCTGACAATGCAATCTTTTTACCCGACATTCCCTACTCTGTAAGACTCAACTGTAAAGATGGCGGTTTATTTGTCGGTGGCTATGAAGCTCAACATCGTAAAACTAACCCCGACCAAAAGATAGACATCAGTATCATCAAAGTTTCTAAATACTTTGGCACTCTTGGCAAGACTGAAAATGTCCTCTGGCTTCAGTTATTTTTCGTTGCTGCTCCTGGTGTTGACTCAAAGATTCTGCCTCAAAATACCGTTTGCTGTAGTTACATCAAAAAGCAATCGATCGCTCATCTGTTCAATAAAGTTCAAGAAGTAATGGAAACTGGCGATCCAGGTATGGGAATCTTTACCCTCGGTTTCAATCGGGAAATGAGCGAACTGGGAGTTTATTACAGTGTCAGCTTTGACTGGAGAGAAAGGCAGTCCGAAGAAGAAAAGCAACAACTTAATTTGATTGCTGATTTTATGAATGCCTTCGGCAACCAACTGGCAGATTTAGAAGGAATCCGCGATTTAACTTGTGTTGATGGCTGGACAGCACAACAGTTACAGGGTCTTACTGAAACTCGGCAAGAGTTAACTGGAAGCTTAAATCGTAGTTTACCTGCTGCTTAATTACTCAATCAATAGCGATCGCGACTAGGTGGCGATTAGCCCGAAGGGCTACGCTTCGCGATCGCACAACTAGAAAATAGCTGGGCTGCATTATTTGCACTCATGCCAGCAGTACTAATAATTTCTCAAATGTCATGACCTCCTTAACTAGAGAACTAAACAATCCTCATAGTCCTTTATATCAATGGTTTGAATCTAAACAATCTCCTTGTGGCGATCGCTTGATCGACAGTCACAATTTACAAATGAATAGAAATCAAATTATCAGACCATCGGGACACATCAAAGACTTTGCCCTTCTTGGAACGGGGTTTGTGTATGCTTTTCGATGGTACTTGGGATTACTCAATCACAATTTTAATCAAACAGTAGCAAGTTACAACCTAAATTCAACTATAGCTAATCAACTTCTCAAAGCAAAAACTATTGAAGAGCAAGCAATCGCCTGCCTGATATTTGCTGCTTATGAAGAAAAATATCGCTCTGGTAAGGTGCATGAGATAGCTACAGTTTTGATGAAATATAACAAAAACCAACTCAAGCCAGAGCTAAATTACATCTCTACAATGATTAATGATTTGGTCGATTTAATTGATTCAATATCTTCAGTTTGGGATGCAACTAATAGTAGTTTGACAAAAGGAAAATATTTTCTAAATCCTGATTTTTCAGGTAGCTATTACATTAGTGCTGATGCTCAACAAATTGTAGATGGTGTATTAATAAAATGTTTTACCACTCTTAAAAAGCATCCTTTAAGTCGCCAGCATCTTTGGCAGCAAATAGCCTATGTTCTAATGGATTGGGACGACAAATATCAAATAGATAAAGTTTGTTGGTATTACTCCAGACAAAAGGCTTTGTTTATGTATCCAATAAAGTCATTATTTAAAGATTTAAAAGGATTAAGAGCCGAGTTTAAAAATTTTCTCATAGATAACTATACCGATGAAGAAGATTTTCTCGACTATTGCTTTTTTTAAGTACCTTTTTTTTGCTTATTCCCTAGTTGTAGCGACCCGAAATCATAATCACTCCGACCCGCAATAATGTCGTTTTTGAGACCACAATAAATGACACTATAAATGGCTCAAACCCAGATTAAATGACAATCGACCCAGATTATTCTGACAGTAGCCCGAAATAACACCCTTCGACCCACATTAAGTATCAACAGGCTTTCTTACAGAGGAATACCAATTTTGAGAATTTGATCTCTCATGTCTTGTATTTTTTCTGGAGGAAGTTGATTGTAAAGAAACGAACGTACTTCGGCAGGTTTGACATTAAGTAACCTGGCAATGGATCTAACGTTGTACCCATGTCGAATTAAATTAGGTTCAAGGTCATCTAACCCAATAGCCAAGACCGTTTCCATAAAGTCAGTAGTAATCGGTTTAAGCCCCACCTGATAAGCTTCATTCATTGCCAGAGTCAAATATTGCTCGATCTGTAATGGTGTAGATAATCGTTGACTCAAATAGTCAATAGTTTCTGCTTCTAAAATGTCGGTAGGTTGAACTTTTTCAAAAGTAGCTTGGGTCAAAAGCCAATTAATGTACTCAGATTGATGACCCCTAATACCTTGCAAGGCAAAAGCCTGAGTACGTCCTCCAATTTCTTCTAGGGTAGGTCTTCTCAAATCATTCTTGAGCTTGGGATGTCCTGCCAAGATAACACTTAACCTTTCTCCATTACTGCGTACCAGTTCAATTAACTTTTTCAGGCTAACCAAAGTGGTACTATGCAGTCCGTGAGCATCATCCACAAACAAAGCTACGGGAAAACGGGCTTTTTTGATCAATTCTAGGAGTAACCGTTCTCTTTTTTCCGAGTTAGAAGGAACTTTTTCCACCTTATCTGGGGATAAATCATAGAATAAAGCCGTAATTAAAGTTACCAGACGAACTTTATCCGATTCCACTGCTAAAGAACGAGAAACCACTACTTCTTTACTCTTGATCAAGTCGGTCATCAGTTTTTGTAAGAAGGTGGTTTTTCCCGAACCCACAACACCACTCAAGGCAATCAATCTTCCTTGAGAAATTGCCGCTTTTAGTTCCTT
>NZ_PVWF01000185.1 GCF_003003995.1 Pleurocapsa sp. CCALA 161
CACCAGAGCGATCGCCACGCAAAGCCGAACTATTCGCCTGCCTGTCCACATCACGGAAAAGCTCAACAAGATTAAAAAAGCTCAACGCAAAATTTCTCAGGAAAAAGGACGTACTCCTAAAATTGAAGATTTAGCTAAAGAGTTGGACATGACAGCAGCACAAATCCGCGAAGTCTTATTGCGTGTACCTCGTTCAGTTTCTTTGGAGATTAAGGTAGGTAAAGAAAAAGATACTGAGTTGGGAGATTTATTGGAAACAGAAAGTGCTTCTCCTGAAGAAACCCTGATGCGGGAGTCTTTACAAAAAGATTTACATTATCTTTTATCAGAATTAACCAGCCGAGAACGCGAAGTAATCCAAATGCGGTTTGGATTTGGAGGTGAAAAACCCTTTTCCTTAGCAGAAATTGGTCGTTGTTTAGAATTATCTCGCGAACGAGTCAGACAAATCGAGGCAAAAGCCTTGCAGAAATTACGCCAACCACGACGCAGAAATTTAATTAGAGATTATTTAGAGTCCCTCAGCTAAATAAATTAGCAAGCAATTAGTTTGAACCAGGTTGGGCATTGCCTAACCTTTTTTCTTGTTTAGCGATCGCCGATTTAATCGATTCAAAAAAAATCTGTGACTCAATGGTGTTTTTTTAAGAGCTTAAGGGAACTATAAGTATCACAGTTACAGTTATCAACTAGTTTCCATGCCGAGAAAAGCAGACGAATACGCAGTTCATATTTTGATTGCTGGCGGTCATCGAGAAGAAGTTCGATTTAGTACCGTGCAAGAGTTTCAAAAATGGTATAGCACAGAGTTAATGACTAAATCTGATTCTGCCGATTTTGTGAATGTGCCGATTAAAAACATCCAGGGGGAATATATGGTGCTTCGCCCTCAAAGTGTCTTAGCTATTCGAGTAGAGCCTGTATTTTTGGGTAGCGTCGAAAGATTTTAAGTTGTTCTTTAGTCTGACTAGCAGCTAGTTGAGTAATCAATTAGCTGTTTTTTTTAGGGTTTTTTTATGGTTAAAATGTAGCTACTTTGATCGGACTGAGCGGAGCTTTTTTCCGTCTCTGGCGACTTTTCTTTTATTCCCCTAGAATCAAGATAACTATAAATTACAAATGCTTAAGCCTTTAACAAAGGAAAAAACAGAACAGTTAATTCCCCTCATTGCGACTGGAAAACAATATGCTTATTATTGGGGCAAGTGGTCTGATGTATTGAATCGACTTTTAATTTCTTTTATTGGGGTAGTCGTAGTTTTAATTTTAAATGCGCTGTTTGGAAATCAAGCAGACGCTTTAATTCTACTTTTAGGTGGCATTGTTGCACTTTACTGGTTATGGTGTCCTGTTTATCAGGCAAGCCTGCGTAATTCGGCTAGTCGTCGTTTTAAATATTCTGGTTTTTGGCGGGGCAAAGTTTTAGATGTCTACCTAACAGAAGAATTAATCGGCGAGGAAGAAACGGTTAATCAACGGGGAGAATTAGTAATTGTTGAGAATCGAGAACGCTGGATTAACTTGGTTTTGGGGGATGAAACAGGTTTTGAGGTTGAGGTTCAAGCTCCCCTACAGCGTATTCACAAAGGAATTAAACCAGGACAGACAGCTGAATTATTAGTGTTGTCCAACGAGTTAGATCTGAGTCAAATAAATAAAATTTCTGATGCTTATCTTCCTCAAAAAGATCTTTGGGTTGGACAATATCCCTATATTCAAAGAGATGTGTTTCTCGAAGTTAGCCGTCAATTAGGAGGAAAAACTCCCCCCAGAGTACGTCGCCAAAGCAATTCTAGAATTAAAAGACGCGATCGCTAATTTCTATTGGATCATCAGTAGCTTCTTTGCTTTGCTCGCCATGCCAAACTAATCAAGCTGTTAATAACCGTCGCAGCAATGTTAGCGCCACCTTTTTGCCCATCAATAAATATAAAGGGAATATCAAAGTTCTTGAGTTTTTGCTTAGTTTCCAAGTCAATAAACATGGGCGGAGTTACGACGGTTAAACTAGGATCGATAATTTTGTTTTTGAGCAAATCGATCAGCGTCAACAAGGAAGTTTGATCTTGACCAATAACAAACATACTCTGAGGATACTTGCGACCCAAAATTTCTAGTCCTTGAGAAGCCCTACTCCTATCTTTTGCCACATTGCCACTAGTAGTAGCGCAACAGTAGACGGGATTAGTAAAGGTCTTTTGCAGCTTGGGAACGATGCTTACCTGAATCTCTGGTACATCGACAATAATTGGCGTAACTGCCGTCAGTGCTGCTGCGCCTTTAGCTAATGCACCAGGAGAAAATTTAAGCAAAGACTGATATTCAAGATCGGCAGTGCAGTAGACAACCTGACGTATTATTTCGTATTGAGCAGGAGTAATATTTCTGCTAATTTCGCCAATTTGACGATCAATTGTAGCTAAAGAAGAAGCGTCAGTAAAATCTAAGTTCATCTGTTTATAAGTTAGTGCTGTTATTGAATATGCTTTTTTACACAGGTTAACTTTATTAACTGCTCCATAACTCAATATTAAAACACATCGGCTTTTGATGATTAGACTTGAACAAGAATTCGGTCAATGATTGTAGTTGCGAAAATGAATTTCTTAGTCGAGACAGATAAGTAGCAAGATAGATTTACTCAAGTTTAAGTCTATCAATTTAAAACTATTATTATTTTCACCGCTTGACATTTAAGCAAATACTTAACTATTATAGTTTTAGTTAAGCAAACACTTAACTATTGTGTATATATGAGTAGAACTACTGGTAATGCTGATGTTTTTGCGGCGATCGCCGATCCGACTCGACGGGCAATCCTCGACTTACTAAGTCAAGGAGAACAACCTGTTAAGCAAATCGCCCAACCGTTTTCGATGTCTTTGCCTGCCATTTCACAACATTTAAGCGTGTTGTGTGAAGTAAAACTTGTTACCCAGAGAAAAGAAGGACGACAGCGATTTTATCGTTTAAATCCAGAGCCTTTAAAACAAGTATTTAACTGGGTAAGTTATTACGAACAATTCTGGCAAGACAAATTAGATGTTCTTGGTAACTATTTGGAGGATAATCCGTGAAAGAGCAAGTCAAACTAAATGTTTTTTATCCCCATCCACCAGAAAAAGTCTGGCAAGCTTTAACCGACTGTCGGGTGTTAAATGCTTGGATGATGCCCAATAACTTTGAACCATGTTTAGGTCATAAATTTAAGTTTGAAAGCAATTCTTTACCAGGCATAAAAACCATTATTCACTGTGAAGTAGTGGAACTAAATAAACCCAAACGCCTTGCTTATACTTGGCAAGATGAGATGACAAGTGAACCGTCATTAGTAACCTGGATACTAAACCCAGTTGAAGGCGGAACACAATTGCAATTAAGGCATCAGCCAACAGGGTATGCAACCACAGTTATTTCTGGTATTGGTACAGATTTAAAGCAGATTGATATTCGCCCAGGTTTATTTCTATGTGAACAGCCAACGAGTAACTTTAATGAGCAAATATCCCACACAAGTCTAGTTCAAATGCCAGCAGGAGAAGAACTAAATACTTTACTTAATCGCCAAAACTCAATAGATGAATGGAATTATCGTCTTAATTGCAAGTTACCGCAGGCATTACAAACTTACTGCTAATCGCTTATTAACACTCAAACAGCAGTCATGAATCAAGCAAGCCAATATTTGTTGACACTAGCAAAAAAAAGCATACAAGCTTATATAGCCCATCCCCAAGCAAAAGCAGCAATGATTACAGGATCTACTGCTCAAGGACAAGCAGATGCTTATTCTGATGTAGAGTTGTTTATTTATTATGACCAACTGCCCCCTAAAGAAGAGTTACAGCTTGCTCGTCAACAAAATCAAGGTTCTGAATCTATTTTAAGTTTTGGTAGCTGAAACAGTAGATTTAGTTGAATTACATTTGCCAGAAATAGATACAGCAAAGGTAAAGCGATCGCTTGAACGTCAGCAGTACATCTGCAAACCAATCACCGAGGAGAATAAATAAATATGATCTTTGCTTTCGACAAAATATCTAAAAAATGGCGATTTTTGCTTTTAGTTATCTGTACTATGCTGTTGTTAATTATTGGTGCAGCTTTTAAATTAAGTAATAGTTCCCAAGTTATTGCCCAAACTCAAGCAACTAATACCCAAACTAACGCTGCTGTTTACCACTTCAAAATCGGCAAGTTCAACGCCATGACTGTAAGTGATGGTAATTTAAAGATTGCTCCCAGTTTCTTTCTGCCTAACGCCGATCCTGCTGAAGTAGAAAACTCTCTTTATGAAAGTTTCTTACCTACCAATAGCGACTATTTATTTTATGTTAATGTTCTTTATATCGATACAGGAGAGCATAAAGTCCTGATTGATAGTGGTGCAGGAACGGCTTTTGGCGATACTGCTGGTTTTCTGGCTCAAAATCTTCAAGCTGCTGGGATTGACCCAAAAAGCATCGATACAGTCTTAATTACTCATGCTCACGGCGATCATATTGGGGGCTTGATTTCAGCAAATGGTAATTTAACCTATCCTAATGCGGAGTATTATATTTCCCAAGCAGAATGGGATTTTTGGACAGATCCTCAAGTTAGCTTGCCTAATTCTTTGGTAGACGACAAAACTAAGCAATCTGTGATTCAAGGGGCGCAACAGACGTTAAATTTAATTAAAAACAAGATAAAATTCTTTGAATTTGGATCGGAAATCATTCCTGGAATTATTGCCACAGAGACATCAGGACATACTCCAGGACACACATCATATTCGATCGCTTCAGAGCAAAACAAGTTAATCGCCACTGGCGATATTTTTTACAGCGATCCGCTGAATTTAGAACATCCCGATTGGGAAGTAGCATTCGACACTGATTTTGAACAAGGTCTTGCTACTAGAACAAACTTTCTCAACGAAGTTAGTGAGTCTAGAGTGGAATTGTTAGTTCCTCATATGCCTTTTCCAGGTTTAGGTCATGTTAGCGCGGAAGCAGATCGCTATGCTTGGACGCCTTCCTGGTGGAAGTTCGATCCTGCTTGATAAATAACAGGTAATTTGAAGTCTGGCGATGCCTTTATCCTCAATGCGACAAGGACAAGTGCGAAGCTGTTATCCGAAGGTGTCCTAAAGGATACCGCTTCGTATATATCCTTTGGGGATTCTTTAGGACGGCTAGCTGAGTCTTCGACTTGCTCCGCAACCGCGATCGCTTGTACATCAACAGCACATCTGGAAATCAATCACCGAGGAGAATAAATAAAAAATGTTAGAGCAAAAATTCACTGATACCAATACTCAATCCTGGCATAATTTAGAGCAACTTCCAGGTACGCAAATTCTGCCTTTAGCTGAACCAGTAACCCAAGGTTCGATTCATAGGTTGCGAATGAAACAAGGTACTGTCATTCCCGTTCACTATCATCCCTGTGATGAATATGTTTATGTTCTCGAAGGAATTATTGAGACAGACGGCAAAGAATGCAAATCGGGGACTTTCTGGTTTACTCCTGCTAATACCAAAAATGGTTCTCATAAAGCAATTACTGATGTCGAACTGCTGACAATTCGATTAGGTGCAATGGGAGAGTTTAAGTAATGTGAATTCGATGAAGAGACAAATTTTGGAGATGTCAGAAGTCAGAAGTCAAATGTAATGTATTGGAGATGGTTAAAATGAATTCAAATCCCAATTTTCCAACTTTTATTTCACTATCAGACACCAGAGAAACAGCTTTCGATCTCTATTCCCACTTACTAACGAAAAGAATTATCTTGTTACGAGGAGAATTAACAGAAGAAACAGCTAACGAGATTATTACGAAATTGCTATTTCTGGATGCTGAAGATTCAGGGCGAGACATCTTTTTATATATCAATAGTTCTGGTGGTTTGGTAACAGGAGCGATCGCTATACACGATACAATCGAACAAATTCACTCTGATGTTTGTACTGTCTGTATTGGCACTGCTGCATCTATGGGAGCAATCTTGCTGTCATCGGGAACTAAGGGGAAAAGGTATGCACTACCTAATGCTCGAATTAAAAT
>NZ_PVWF01000049.1 GCF_003003995.1 Pleurocapsa sp. CCALA 161
GAAACAGAAACCTAAGTCGTGAGTCTTAGGAATCCCCCACTATATCGGTACTCCGATTAGTGGCGGGAGGATGTCAATTCTGTATTTTATATTTATCAACTCGCTATGAATATTGAACAATTGATAACGAAGTGTATCCTTTAGGATTAACCAGGTTTAAGACATTTGTTCATTGCCCATTGCTCATTGTTCATTGTTGAATATCTACAGCAGATCGCCAAGATACTTAGCTACCGTTTGTACGTCTTTATCGCCTCTACCTGAACAGTTCAAGACAATACGCTGCTTTCCTGTCAATTGAGGACAAAGTTGCTCTAAATAGGCAAAAGCATGAGCAGTTTCTAGGGCGGGAATAATACCTTCTAATTGCGATAGTAGGCGCAAACCAGCGATCGCTTCAGTATCAGTTACAGCATAATATTCTGCTCGTTGAGTATCCTTAAGATAACTATGCTCTGGGCCTACCCCAGGATAATCTAACCCAGCACTAATCGAATGAGCCTCAATAATTTGTCCTTGAGTATCCTGTAATAAATAGCTCATTGCTCCATGCAAGACCCCTGGACGACCTTCAGTTAGAGTAGCAGCATGTTTACCAGATGCCACACTTTCCCCCGCAGCTTCTACACCAATCATGCGGACGCTAGATTCAGCTATAAACTCATAAAACAAGCCCATGGCATTTGAGCCACCGCCAACACAGGCGATCAGAATATCAGGTAACCCTCCCCATTTTTCCGCACACTGTTGGCGAGTTTCACGACCAATTACCGCATGAAAATCTCGTACCATCATCGGGTAAGGATGGGGGCCAGCCACTGAACCCAAGATATAGTGAGTGCTTTCAACATTAGTTACCCAATCGCGAATGGCTTCGGAAGTAGCATCTTTTAAAGTTCCTGTGCCAGCGGAAACTGGTTCTACCTTTGCTCCTAAAAGGCGCATCCGAAAGACATTAAGCTTCTGTCTTTCCATATCTTGTACGCCCATATAGATGATACATTCCAGACCGAAACGAGCGCAGACTGTGGCGGTAGCCACTCCGTGTTGACCTGCACCTGTTTCCGCAATAATCCGCTTTTTACCCATACGAATAGCTAATAACGCCTGGGCTAGGGCATTATTAATCTTGTGCGCTCCTGTATGGTTTAAATCTTCTCGCTTTAGATATATTTCAGGCTGAAAATCGGGGCGAGTGTAGTGCTGACTTAAACGTTCGGCAAAATAAAGGGGATTTGCCCGACCAACATAGTCTTTTAATAATCCTTGTAGCTCTTGAGTAAAATCAGGGTCGTTTTTATAATGGTTGTAAGCAGTTTCCAATTCAGCCAAAGCTGGCATCAAAGTTTCAGGAACGTATTTACCACCATAAGGGCCAAAACGCCCTAGTTGATCAGGGACAGCAGCAACATTAGTTTGTTTGAAGGGAGTGGCAGTCATAAAATTACAATTTAAGATGTAAAAGTAAATGCTATCGCAATTGTACCGTTTAGGTATGGGTTTAAAGCTTTAGAGTTTAATTATCAGCAGGTAATAACTAGTTTTAAACCGATCTGATAAAGTTAGAACAAGATCGAGTCAAGATAGCTATTTTGAACCAATTACTAAATAATGTAATGTGAACGTAAAATTTTTGCGATTATTAACTATCATAATTTTCCTCCTAGGTATTGGCGGAATTATCGGCTTAGGATTTACTTTAATTGTTAAACATCTTCAAACAAAGCAGATTCAACAAATACAGCAAGCTAACAATTTATTAGCCCAAGAAAAATATTCTTTAGCTGTTGCCGCTTACGATCAACTCTTGAAGACTGATTCTGCTCGATCCTATTTATTATGGGCTAATCGTGGAGCTGCATTATTAAACTTAAACCAGTATCAAAAAGCACTACAATCTTGTTCTCAAGCTACTGTTCTTAACCAGCAAGCCGAGCTAGCTTGGAACTGTCGTGGGGAGGCTCTATATCACTTGGGTCAATCTCAGGATGCATTGACCGCTTTTCAACAGGCGATCGCCATTAATCCACAGAATGCAACTTTTTGGCTCAATCAAAATCAGGTCTTATTCGATTTAGCCCAACATCAACAGGCTATAACGGCTAGTAAAAAAGCGATCGCCCTACTCCAGTCTCAACCAGCAACAGATTTAAAAAATCGCTATTTAGCGATCTCCTGGAGACGACAGGGGCAAAGTTGGTTAGAACTCCAGCAGAATCGCCAGGCTTTAGCTGCTTTTAAGCAGTCTTTAAGTTATCAACCTAATCATTTAGCTGCTCAACAGGGGAGAGGTATTGCTCTCTATCGATTAGGTAATTATGCTCAAGCGAGGCAAATTTTTGAGCAAATTTTACAACAAAATAATTTAAGTGATCAACAGCAGGCAATCAACTGGTTATACAAAGGAACTAGCCTCTGCCAAACATCCCAAGCTGAAGCTGCAACCCAGGCTTTTAAGCAGGTACTCAAACTAAGCAATGATGTTCAATTACGAAAAATAGCCCAAGCTGGCTGTGGTATTCGATGACTAACTTATAACTAAATACTCTGATGAAACCAAGCTGTTAAAGCGATCGCCAGGGCATCAGCAGCATCATCAGGACGAGGAATAAAATCTAAAGCAAGTTCTCGTGCCACTGCTGCTTGAACCTCTATTTTTTGGGCATTACCATAGCCTGTTAAAGCTTTTTTCACTTCTGGTGGGGCAAATTCTACATAAGGCAAACCAGACTGTCCTAAAACCAACATTAAAACTCCTCTAGCTTGAGCGACGGTGATCGTGTGACTCATGCGATAAAAAAACAATTTCTCTACTGCCACTAGATCGGGTTGAATCTCGCCAATCACAGCATGGAGATCGTCATAAATTGTGCAGAGACGATCGCCAAAAGGTGTCTTGGCAGCGGTTTCAATAACGCCATAGTCCTCAAGCTGTACCGAGGCTACATCTACATCTAAGGAAATTTCTGCCGATGCCTGACAAATAATACTGCCAAAGCCCAAAATAGCTATTCCTGGATCTAATCCTAAGATTTTAATTCCCATTTGAGCCAGATCCGATTAATCTTAGAACCATAAACTCTATTTTGAAGATTACCCTTTTGATTATGGCTACCTGCCAACTCAATTACACCACGATAGGATATGTTTATCTTAACGACTCTGGTATTTATCCCGAAAACAGCCTCGATTTGAGATGAAAAATTCATCCTCCCATAATAAAAAATCTCGTCGCCATAATCGGTTATTTAAATGGCTGTCTCCTGGATTATTTATTAAAAGGTGGTTACTCATCAGTGCTAGTGGTTTTATGTTAGCGGTGATTGGTTCGGCGATCTGGAGTAAGCTTACGCCAGTCTATCGTTTACTTTCATTTACTGCCAATATTCTCGAATTTTTAACTACTGTTGTCCCCAGCTATATTTCAGGACCAATTGTTTTAGTTACAGGTATATTTCTGATTATTTGGGGACAGTCTCGCACCATGGGTTCAATTAGCGATGTATTGGGAGTAGATAAAGACAAGAAACTAGTAGATATGTTGTTAGATCGTCGCCGTCTCAACCGTGGTCCCAAGATTGTGGTTGTCGGTGGTGGCACGGGTCTGTCTACCCTATTGCGGGGGCTTAAAGAATATAGCAGCAATATTACGGCGATCGTCACAGTAGCCGACGATGGAGGATCTTCAGGTAGACTCAGAAGAGAGATTGGAGTATTACCCCCTGGGGATATTCGCAACTGTCTAGCAGCCTTAGCTGATGAAGAGGAATTACTCACTGAGCTATTTCAATATCGTTTTAAGGCGGGAGATGGACTGAACGGACATAGCTTTGGCAATTTGTTTCTCACGGTAATGAGCGAGATTACAGGAGACTTGGAACAGGCGGCAACTGCTAGCTCAAAAGTTTTAGCCATTAGTGGTAAAGTATTGCCTGCTACCCTCAGTGACGTTAGCTTATGGGCAGAAATGGAAGATGGCAGACTGATTGAGGGAGAGTCTAACATTCCTGAAGCCAAAGGTAGAATTAAAAATATTGGCTGTATTCCCGCTAATCCTCCTGCACTCCCCTCCGCAGTCAAAGCAATTAAAGAAGCAGAATATATTATTATTGGTCCTGGTAGTCTCTATACCAGTATTGTGCCAAATCTTTTGGTGCCTGAAATCCGCGATGCGATCGCCAATGCTGATGTCCCCCGCATTTATATCTGCAACATTATGACTCAGCCTGGAGAAACAGAAGGTTACACCGTTGCCGATCACATTAGAGAAATCGATCGCATTAGTAAAGGCAAATTGTTTGATGCGGTTTTAGTGCATCGTAAACCCCCTAGTGCTGTATCCTTAGAACGTTATGCTTTAGAAAACTCACATCCTGTTGATTTAGACCGTCACGAAATTGCCAAACTTAATCGTAGAATCGTGATGGCAAACGTGATGGAAGAAGATTCCGTTAGAGGTCATGTGCGCCATAGTTCTAGTCAGCTTGCTAGAGTTTTGTTGCGTTGGTATAGTGGCAAATGGCAACCTAAAATCTAATCTATCAACAGCATCTTGCTCAAAGCAATTAAAATGTATTTTTAATGGATAAAAAATAAAAGGGAAGTAACAAAGCATCACATTCTAGTTAGTCCGCTTTACTTTGTTATCCCAACTTAAAGTTACTTGGCTTATTGATAAATATATCAACTCAATATAAAGGAAGTGTATTGTCAAGGGTAAAATAAGATAAACTTTTAATGAACTTTTCTCAGCCTCAAGCTAGTCTTGCTTTGACGAACATAGCCAAGCAAAATTTTTAACTTTTTATTCCCCAATAACAGTTTTTAATTCGTGCCAAAGATACTTTTACCGACTCTCGAAACTACTCTTGATTTTGGCTGCCTATTGGGTAAACATTTACCTCCTAGTTCTACATTGTTGTTGATGGGTAACCTGGGTGCAGGAAAAACTAGTTTAGTTCAAGGAATTGGTCGCGGTTTGGGAATTAAAGAATCAATCGTCAGCCCCACTTTTACTCTCATTAACGAATATTTAGATGGTCGCATCCCTTTATACCATCTGGATTTATATCGCCTAGAATCTAGCCAAATAAATAGTCTCTACCCCGAAATCTATTGGGAGGGTGTGGAAGTTGAACCAGGCATTACGGCGATCGAATGGTCACAACTACTGTCTATCAAACCAGCAAGCTATATCAAAATCGAGTTGTCTGGCTCTTTAAATGCTAGACAAGCTGAACTGGAGTTCCATGGTAAGATTCCAGATCTGAAGTTTATGCAAAATTTTGCTTTCGTCTAGAAGTAATATATGTACTTATATGTATTTATATTAAAAAAAATGAAGAAACAAGATACGTTTCTTCATCCTTAATTGGTTATTAGTTGATGATGATTATCTGGTGTGGTTAACTTTTGTAGTTAAAAATAAACGTATCAATATACTAGTCAATACCCAGCTTGCTACCGCGTTTGTACTGCATATACGCAGCAAAAAACAACCCTGCTAAAGTGATAAAAGTCAAGCCCAGTACAATTCCTAGAAGTAGAGGTTCGATCACTAAAGTGTCTCCTTAAAAAGTTATCTAATTTGACTATATCCTACGCTAATATCGGCAAGCCTGTCATCTGGATTCTGTAGTTGGGCAAATTACAACTCCCTCAACCTTATATCCCAGGTTTCGATAATTAATAGCTTGGGAGCTAATTGCTGATTTGTTAGCTAGCCTTTAATCAGGATTGTGAGTTATTTTATTAATCATGGTAAACATAAGTAAACATTCTTGTTTTTTAAATTAATAGTGGATAACCAGTTAGCCCAATCCTACGCTTGGCTAAATCGTCTGACAATAATCATCATGGCAGTAATGCTGGTGATCGGCTTCGGCATTCTGGGTATCTATTGGCAAAGATCTGCCGATCCTTATGCTTATCAAGTTTTAACTCTCGATGGCGATCCTCAAAATGGCTTGGCTATTTTTCAAATCAACTGTGCAGGATGCCATAATCTACAGGTAGAAAGAAGTGTCGGACCAAGATTGGAAAATATTTCCAAGCGTAAATCATCAAGAAATATCATTACTCAAGTAACCAGTGGAAGGACTCCTCCCATGCCCAAGTTTCAGCCGAGCAAAAAAGAGATGGCAGACCTACTCAGTTATTTAAATACGCTTTAAATTTGTTAAAAAACAAGCCAGTAAGTCATAAGTCAACGGCGGTGTAGCTGAATGTTTTAGCTACATTTTGGGGGTTTAGACCATTGGATACGAAAAATTAACCGCGAATAATTACGCAAAAATTTCTGATACTATCTTGAATAGTCTTTATATATCATCAATATTGAAACAATGGGTTTAAGAATAGTCAAAAACTTTGACGCAACTTTCACTTTAGACTCCCAAGCCAAAGAAATTTTATTTAGTCTGTTAACTAATCAGACATTCACCGAACAAATTAGTCAAAGATTACAGGAAACTGCGATTAAATTTACTGATTTGCTGTTTCAACCAGTCCCCTACAGTCAGCAGACACCAAAAGGTATGCCAAGAGAATTTGAGCAGTATCACAACAACAGCGAATATATAATTATTAACGTCCCCCCAAACTTCATGTTTCAAGCCAAAATTTTTCAGCCTAGTCGCTTATGCGCTATTTACCGCAAGATTCACTACAATTACTAAATTACTCAGCAGCTTGATTTTTGCACCTCTCCAACGCGGATGGCGATCGCTGTCCAAATTTAAGCCCCATTATGTCTACTCAAACTAAAACACCACCTCTAGATAGTTTAGAATATCGACCATATTTAACTGCCGATGGTCAGATCGATGAAGATGTGGCTGGGAAAATTGGGGTCTATGCAGTATTTGATGGCGATCGCTCGATGATGTATGTTGGATATTCCCGTGATGTATATTTAAGTCTCAAGCAACACTTAATCAGACAACCTCATCATTGTTATTGGGTTAAAATTCAAATGATCCCTCGTCCGAGTCGGACAGTTTTAGCGGAAATTGCCTCAGCCTGGATTGCCGAAAATGGTAAAACTCCAATTGGTAATGATATCCAGCAGCAGCTTTGGACAGAGCCAATTGATGCTAACCCTGCTATGACAGAGGAAGAAAAGGCACAGTATCAGCAGAGCGAAGAATCAAAGCAAATTAAAATAAGAAAGCAGGTGGCCAGACGGGTAGAGGCTCAAATACTTAGTCAGTTAAGCGATCGCGGCGTAAAAATGGAGATTAGATTCAATCCGAAGCTCAAAGAAAAAGGTTTATTAGATCTGAAATAGATTAATAGTCAAACTCTAAGTTCGTCGTTATCTTTCGCCCACTCTAAAATAAGAATAGTCGAGTTGTTTTTAGCTCAATAGCCGTTCATCTCACATAAATATGACAGCACTATTAAATAACCGCTATCGCATTATTAAGACTCTGGGTAGAGGGGGCTTTGGGGAAACTTATCTAACAGTCGATAATCATATGCCGTCGGGACGAAAATGTGTCCTCAAGCAGCTAAAACCGATTGTTAAACAGCCGAAGATGCCTCCCTGGATGAAAGAGCGGTTTCAGCGCGAAGCAGCAATTTTAGAAGAGTTAGGCAACGGTAGCAGTCAAATTCCTCAGCTTTATGCTTATTTTTCTGAAGACGACAAATTTTATCTAGTTCAGGAATGGATAGAGGGGTTAACTCTCAATCAATATTGGGAGCAAGAAGGCAATCTACACCGTGATGAAGTTAGGCAGATTCTCACGCAGATTCTCCCTGTCCTCGAATATGTTCATAGCCGTCGAATTATTCATCGAGATATTAAGCCAGAAAATATTATCCTGCGCAAAGGGGATCGGCTCCCATTTCTCATTGATTTTGGTGCGGTTAAAGAGGCGATCGCCACGGAGGTTAACGGCAATTCTCACAGTACTTACTCCGCCTCGATTGGGACTCCTGGCTATATGTCCTCAGAACAGGCAGCAGGTCGCCCGATTTATTCTAGTGATCTTTATAGCTTGGGCTTGACGGCAATTTTTTTGTTGACAGGATTAGCGCCCAATGAACTAGAAACTGACCCCCGTAATGGTGAAATAATCTGGCAGGAAAAGGCAGTTAATCTTGACCCTGAATTGGCTGGCATCATTGATCGTGCTGTTAAGTTTCATCCTCGCGATCGCTTTGCCACTGCTCAAGAAATGTTAGATGCACTCAATCAAAACACAATTGATACGAATAATCATAATCTGACAGGAATGACTTTAAATGTTGCCCCCAATCGAAGTTCTGGCAACAGGGATTTGCTCACCAACACTCACAACACTATCGCCTTTGAACCCACTCCCCGTCTCCCTAAGAAAAATAAAAGTTTCTTGAGTACGGTAGGTTTATTTCTCTTAGTAGCTACAGGAGTAGCAGCGGGAACGTTTGCAGCAGGGTATGTTGTAGTTTCTAATCTCTGGCGATCGCCTAGTAATGAGCCATCAGCAAAAGTTGAGACAGCACAACAGCAGCCCGATTTGTTTTCTACAAACGGAAATGAAACATTCCCAGAAGAATCTAAGCTAAAAGCCGAAGCCGAAGCCGAAGCCCAAAAGCAAGCACAAGCAGAACAAGCTCAAAAGCAAGCACAAGCAGAACAAGCCCAGCTAAAAGCCGAAGCTGAAGCCGAAGCCGAAGAGCAAAGCGAAATTGAATTAACTAAAGAGCCAAAAGTCGAGCAAAAACAGCCTAAAACTCTAGCCAAAGCTGATTTAGAACCTACAGATGAATTAAATATCCCTATCCTCACCACTGGAACTTCAGAAAGCCAGCTAGTGAGTACCTTGGGCAAACCCAATTCTGAAAGACAAGGCTTGCAGGCAAATAGTAAAGTGCTAGTTTACTATGACGTGATTCCCGATCGCGTAAATCTTAGCTATCAAGCCGACGATTCAGGCAAAATCCGACAAACAGACATTGCTCTGGATCAGTCGGTAAGTTTGGGGGCGATGCAGCAAACTTTAGCCAGAACTTTAGGGGGAGATGCTTCAGCAGATATTCGAGATAAGTTACGCAGCGTCTACAATCGTGAAACCAGCTTTAGTTTTTTCAAGGTTGATAATTTAGAAGGTAAGTTTCAGCGAGATGCTAGAGGTCGTATTACTATCTCTGTGTGGGATAAAGGATGGCAGCCGATTTAAAATGAATTATTTAATCGATAAATTAGATAAATAATGCTGATTTTGGGCTTGAATATGATTGAGGAGATGTTATGTTAAATATGTCAAAATTTTATTAAGAATGAAGGATAGTACTGATTCCATCTCGAATAGTAATTCAGATATTAATCCAGAAAAGATTATAGAGTTGGAAAACGACAAGCCCGATCTAAATGAAAATTCTTTATCAATAGGAAACCCAGATTCTTTGGAATCTCCTAGACTCAGAAGAACAGCTGTTACGAACAAAGATCTTGGTCGTAGAATTAGTTTTTCCCAGTCGCAATTAATTTTGATTACTCTCTTGTCGATGGGATTGGGTCTTTGGTTTAGACTTCCTTGGCTGGGGTTAACTAGTGCAGTTGCAGCTTTGTGTCTTTCCTTAGGAGTCGTCTTTAACTCGGTTCGAGGCTGGATTATTAAATTCCTAACGGTTCAAGAAAGAAGGACTATTCTGGCTTTTATTGGCTTTATTGGCGCGATCGCTGGGTTACTCAATTATTTTGGAGTTTACAGCAATATCAGCGGCTGGCTCACTCAGTTTAAATACGATGAATTTGGCTCTTGGGCGGAATGGATTGGGGCGGTAGGACAGATTTTAATTGCCATGTTGGCGGTTTATGTCGCTTGGGCGCAATATGTAATTTCTAAGGATTTAACTATTCAGCAAAATCGGATCACCCAACAGCAGACTATTGATACCTATTTTCAGGGTATTTCTGACCTAACTTTAAATGAAGAAGGTTTATTAGAAGACTGGCCTCAAGAAAGAGCGATCGCAGAAGGTAGAACCGCCTCAATTATCTCAAGTATTGATGAAAACGGGAAAGCCAAGGTTATTCGATTTCTTTCTCAATCTGGCTTATTAACTCCCCTCAAACGCGATAATCATCTTGGCAGGGCAATTTTAGATGGTAGCGGTGGTTATTCTGAAGATCGTGCTTATGGTACTAGAGTAATTGATTTAGGAGTGATGCTAGCAGGGGCATATCTAGTCGGACAAGATCTGCGCTGGAGTGACTTAAGCGAGGCTAATATGGTGAGAGCCGATCTTAGTCAATGCGATCTAGTCAAAGCAAACTTAGCTCGTACTGTGCTATATGAAGCTAATCTAGCGGGATCAGATATCAAAAGCGCTCGTCTATTTTATGGTTCGGTGGAAACCGCCTCTCCTCGAAGCATTACGGCACAGCCTGATTATGAAACAGGAAAATATACGGGGATGGTGGTGGAAAAAGCTAATTTCTCTGGCATTAAACGCATGAGTGAGGAGCAACGTTATTATATCTGCTCTTGGTGTGGCGAAAAGTCTCGCTCAACTGTACCAGGTGGATGTGAGGGTGTTCCTAATCAGTTAGGGCGGTAGTTAGGTTAACCTATCAATTAGCGCGCGATCATTTAAGATTGAACAATTGATTAATTAGGTTGAGGACTACCGACTATTTTATAGTCATTTCAAATAGCAACCAATGGATCTTATAACGAAGTAACCATAGGGAAATTAATTAAAATGACTATAGTTTTGCTCACAAGTAACCTGCCCGATGATTACCAGTCCCACATCACAGGATTATCATCGAGATGATCCGTTACCTGTCTACCGATACTATCTATTTCCTGTAATTCTTCAGCAGATAAGCTGACGTTGGCAGCTTGGGCATTATCCTTTGCTTGTGAGACAGTTCTAGCTCCAGCGATCGCATTAGTTTGAGGTTGCGCAATTAACCATGCCAAAGCAAGCTGGGCTAAAGTACAGTTGTGCTTGAGGGCAATTGGTTTTAACTGTTCCAACGCTTGGTGGGCGCGCTCAAAATTTTGACCTTGGAACAGTACATTGGCACTACGATGATCCTCTGGTGCAAATTTATGATCGAGACTAAATTTGCCAGTAAGTAATCCTTGAGCCATGGGAGAATAGGCCAAAACAGAGATTTGATGTTCTACACAATAGGGAATGGTATCCTTTTCAATCTTGCGCCAGAACAGAGAATAGGGGGGTTGTAGACTGTCGATTCTGCCATAATTGGCTGCTTGCTCTAGCTGTTCGCGATTAAAATTAGAAACGCCGATCGCTCTAATTTTGCCCTCCTCTTGAAGTTTATTCAAAGCACTCATTGTTTCTTCTATTGGCACTAATTCATTCCCAAACGACCCAGAGGGCCAATGAATTTGATATAGATCGAGATAATCTGTTTGAAGATTAGTTAAAGAGCGATGACAGGCTTCAATTACCTGGTCGTATTTAAGATGGTCGGCAAATACTTTTGAGGCATATTCCAGGCGATCGCGAATGTCTGATAGAGCTTGAGCCACAATTTGTTCCGAATGCCCTTGCCCGTAAACTTCTGCTGTATCAATGGTAGTTATACCTGCCTCTACAGCAGCTCGAATTGCTCGAATACTTTCTTGATCGTCAATTCCAGCCCACATTTTCTTTCCTGCTTGCCATGTTCCCATTAGAATTGGCGTTATTTGAACTTCTGATCTTCCCAGCGATCGCTTTTCCATTGTCGTTACTAATTCAAAGTGCCAGTACTTGAAATAATTTTTTCTAGTTCAATACCAGTGTTATAAATATCATAGGTTAGACCAAACAAAGATCTCTACTCCCCAAGATTAATAATGACAGTTAGAACTTATTTTAATTAGTCAAGCTCTTGTCGCCAAATCCATAGAATGCAAGAATGAGGGTAGTTATCAAAAATAAATAAAAGTAATAAATAACTAATAACTTTATCAAATTTAAGTTCAGGAGAAAACTCTAATGGCTGAAGACAACAAGCCCAACGGCACTCAAGCAAAAGCAACTACAACTAATAGCAAAACTACTCAAGCTAAGACTACTGCTGACAAATCAAGCTCAGTTAGTCAAACCACTGCTAAAGAAGGAGGAGAACAGGTATTAGCTTTGTCAACACAACCTAGAACTTTACTGCCTCAGAATCGTCCAATTGAACCTAGTAGCCTTGAAGTAGTTCATACTTACTCTTCTGTGGGGTCGGATCGTCCTGTTTCCAAAGGAACAGTTAAATTTAGTAGTTCCTTAACCATATCTGGAAATCGTCCCATCGCCGCTAGTACTCTTCAGGTAAGTGAATCTTATATGGTGATGGGTAATCGTCCTGTTGCTTCCAATGAATCAGACGAAACTGGCACTTTAATGGGGTATTTAGACTAAGAATTTGAGCAACTTATGGCTTGCCAAGCTTTTTGCCTGTCTATAAGATACGCAAACGCCAACTTTTCAAGTAAAAAAGAGTAGAGATCTACTTAAAAATCTCTACTTTAACTATTTCTACCTGCTTCTGCTTAAGTCCATAGATCAAAATAGCTTTGTTTAGATACAATCTTAGTGAACTTAGTAAGCATCCTGCAATTCATAAAAATCAGGAGAAACATAATCTTTACGCAAAGGATAACCAATCCAATCTTCGTTCATTAAAATGCGCTTGAGGTTAGGATGTCCTTCGTAAATAATGCCAAACATGTCGTAGCTTTCTCGTTCTTGCCAGTCTGCTGCTTTCCAGATCCAGTAAACCGAAGCAACTCTGGGATTGTCTCGCGGAAGAAAAACTTTAAGACGAACTTCTTCTGCTTGCTCGACATCATCAGCAACTTTAATCAAATGATAAAAGCTAACTAATTCTTTGCCAGCACCCAAATCGTAGGCTCCCTGGCACTGAAGATAGTTATAGCCATAAGCATACAGGGCAGTAGCGATAGGCAATAACAGGTCAGGATCTATCTTGATCATCTCAACCTTCGAAACATCAGGGGCTAAAGCCTCGTTATCAAAGCCATTGTCAGTTAACCAGCTTGATGTTTTACCTGCAGCAATTATTTCTGATGCTGTCTCGTTCTCTTGAGAATTTTGTTTTGCTTCTTCAGCCACGTTCCACCTCTTTTTCTGCTGATTCTATTGCTGGTAAAGGCATACCCATAGCTTCGGCCAGCTCTTTTGGTGGTGCTTGGCGGGTTGCCGATTTGAGGTATGTACCATTTAAAATTGGGTCAACCGCTTTCATATTATGTCTTGTGCTATAAAAACGGTGAGTTTGTTCGATGCTCGTAGCTCGCTCTTGAATCGACTGATTCGAGATCTTTTTGCGTAGCTTGATTATGGCATCAAAAATAGCTTCAGGACGCGGAGGACAACCAGGAATATAAACATCCACAGGAATTAACTTGTCTACACCCCTGACGGCAGTAGTCGAGTCACTACTAAACATTCCTCCTGTAATAGTACAAGCACCCATTGCAATCACATACTTAGGTTCGGGCATTTCTTCATAGAGGCGAACCAAAGCAGGGGCCATTTTCATAGTAATTGTGCCTGCGGTAATGATTAAGTCTGACTGGCGGGGGCTAGAACGAGGTACTAAGCCATAACGATCAAAATCAAATCTAGAACCAATTAAGGCAGCAAATTCAATAAAGCAACAAGCTGTACCGTATAACATAGGCCAAAGACTAGATAATCTTGCCCAATTATAAATGTCGTCTACCGTAGTTAAAATAACGTTTTCTGATAAATCCTGAGTTATCTGAGTTGGATTACTGGGATTAAGTATTTTTTCTTGCTGTTGTTGTTCAAATGTTGGGGAATTCATGACCACTCCAAAGCTCCTTTTCTCCACGCATATACCAAGGCAATTACCAAAATGGCAATAAAAATGAGGGCTTCTACAAATGCTAATAATCCTAAACGGCTAAAGGCGACTGCCCAAGGATATAGAAAAACAGTTTCTACGTCGAAAACTACAAACACTAACGCAAACATATAATAGCGAATGTTAAATTGAATCCAGGCGCCACCAATAGGTTCCATCCCCGACTCATAGGTTGTCTGCCGTTCTGGCCCACCGTCAGTAGGTCTTAATAGTTTAGAGGCAGTTAAAGCTAGGGCAGGAACTGCGCTACATACGAGTAAAAAACCCAAAAAATATTCATAACCATTGAGAACAAACAATTTTATTTATTACTCCTAGGATGGATGTACGTTGTCACTATACTTAATTTACTATACTTAACCTAATTGATGGGATAGTCTAGTCAAATCACCTGGGTTTGATTGAAGGATAGCTCAGAGTAAAGGCAAATTGAGATTCCTATAGGTTCACCAGGAAAATTAAAATGGGTACAATAAACCAATGAAACCATTAACCCAATCAATTTTGCAAAATATCTTTAATTAAATGGTTATAAATAGAGGCTCATGAACCTGACACCAATTTGGGGTTCTCTGACGGTATTTATTGTTTGTCCTTTGCTAGGTGGGTTACCCCTAATCGACTGGCTCACCTATGCTCTTACTGGTCGTCAACTAGGTAAACTAGGCACTGGTAACATTTCAGTATCCGCAGCCTTTTATCATGGCGGTAAAGTGGCTGGGGTGTGTGCTGTACTATCGGAAGCAGCCAAAGGAATTAGTGCGGTTTTATTAGCTAGAGTATTTTTCCCTGTCGGTTCAGCTTGGGAAATTATTGCCATCATTGCCTTAGTGATGGGGCGTTATTGGATTGGTAAAGGTGCGGGGACAACTAATGCTGTTTGGGGAATTGTCGCCCATGATGCGATCGCAGCGGGATTAGTCTGGTTAATTAGTCTAGTGGGATTTACAATTATTCGCGATCGCTTAATGGGGAAATATGGTGCTTTAGTATTATTAGTGGTGATGATTGGATTGCGTCATCCATATCAACCAGAATATGCGCTGACTACTTTTGCTTTAGCATGTTTGTTGGGCTGGATCTATCAAAATATCCCCGATGATTTAGACTTATCTGCTACTGCCACTAATAGTCAATCTAGTCAAAGCAAAATGTTTCGTTTTTTTCAGGGAGACAAAAATATTCTTAGTCTAAACAGCAAATTAAATGCCCGCCAGGTAGGGGCAAAAGCAGCGAACTTGTCCCAACTCAAACGTCAGGGATATGATGTAGCAGACGGCTGGATTTTACGCCCTGGAGACAACGTGCAAGCCTTGGTGCAAAAGCTCGAACCAACAACTCAAGCGCCCTTAATTGTCCGTTCTTCCGCTATTGGCGAAGATTCAGCATCAGCTTCCGCTGCGGGGCAATATATCAGTATTCTCAACGTTACTAATCAAGATCAATTAGAATCAGCCATTATTAATTGTCAGGCTTCTTATTTAGACAGCAGTGCCATCGAATATCGTCGCCACAACCAGCAAAAAGATACATCAATGGCAATCCTCATCCAGCAGCAAATTGAGGGTCAATATAGTGGAGTGGCATTTAGTCGCGATCCTGTAAATCAGTTACAAGATACAGTAGCGATCGAAGCTTTACCAGGTTCAGCTAACAAAATTGTTTCTGGTCAATATACTCCCCAAAGATATCAGGTGGCAATTCCCCAAACCTCCCTCACAATGTCTCTAGAACAATCCATTACTGTGATCGCTGAAAAGTCGAATCAGACTGACATGATTCCCCAAGAAATTATTAAATCAGCAGCATTGTTGGCAAGAGAAATGGAGGATTTATTTGGGGGAATTCCTCAAGATCTTGAGTGGACTTATGACGGTGCTAAACTCTGGTTGCTACAGGTTCGTCCCATCACAACCATGCAGCCAATTTGGACGAGGCGTATTGCTGCGGAGGTTATTCCTGGCAAAATTCGTCCCCTTACTTGGTCAATTAATCAGCCCTTAACCTGTGGTGTTTGGGGGAAAATCTTTACAATTGTCTTGGGCGATCGCGCTAAAGATTTAAACTTCGAGCAAACTGCAACCCTACATTTTGCTAGCGCTTATTTTAATGCTTCTTTGTTAGGCACGATTTTTCGTCGCATGGGTTTACCCGCAGAAAGTCTGGAATTTTTAACTAGAGGAGCAAAATTTAGTAAACCACCCTTGAGTTCGACCCTGAGAAACCTGCCTGGACTCTGGCGACTGCTCAAACGAGAATGGCAGTTAGATAGTCACTTTGCCAGCGATCGCGCTAAACTTTTTGCACCTATCCTAGCAGAAATTAGTGACCAACCACTAAAAGAATTGTCGCCGACAGAAATTATTGACAGGATTAAGACAATTTTGGGGTTATTGGATAAAGCGACTTATTATCATATTCTTGCTCCTCTTAGTTTTGCCCTCCGCCAAAGCATCTTAAAAGTTGCTGAAACTGAACTGGACAACAGCAAAGTGCCAGAGGTAATGGCAGTAAGTTATTTGGCAGAAATAGCCACTGAAGCTCGCAAACTTTTGGCTACTGAACAAATCACCTTTGACTCTAGCGCCTCTTTATTTGCTCATATTGCGGAAAATTCGGAAGGAATAAGCGTAATGGAACGATTCAGTCTGTGGTTGGAGCAATATGGCTATTTAAGCGAAGTGGCGACGGATATCGCCGTACCACGCTGGCAAGATAAGCCTGGTATTGCACGACAGATGTTTACGCGGTTTTATTTTGATGTCCATGGTGCCAAAATTGCTCAAGCTCCAGCCAATATTTCTCCTCAGTCTTGGCAAGCAAAACTAGTCCAAAAAAGATTAAACCTTAAAGGTCAGGTAGCGGAAATATACAACAAGCTATTAGCACAACTACGATGGGCTTTTCTTGCTTTAGAACAACAGTGGCTTAATAGCGGTTTAATTACTGAAGCAGGCGATATTTTTCTGCTCAAGCTAGAAGAAATTACTATTTTAGTAGAGCAGGGACAATTACCATCACTGAGTAATTTAATTCAAACTAGAAAGCAACAGTGGCAAGCAGCAGCACAATTAAATCCTGTTCCAAAATTAGTTTATGGCAAGCCCCAAACTATATCATGGCAAGCGCCTGTGGTGAACGCAACCAATCGAATACAGGGGATTGGTTGTAGTCCTGGTCAAATTGAAGGAGTAATCAAAGTTATCTCTAGTCTGCAACATGCACCCAATCGCCTCGATCCCCAAACCATTATCGTTGTTCCCTATACCGACGCTGGCTGGTCACCTCTTTTGGCTCGTGCAGGAGGCTTAATTGCTGAAGTTGGCGGTCGTTTGTCTCATGGTGCAATCATTGCAAGAGAATACAATATTCCTGCGGTAATGGACGTAGACAATGCCAGCAGCTTATTTCATGATGGTCAATTGGTGAGACTTGACGGTCAGACAGGAATCATCGAAATATTGAATTAGTGGATAACATGTAAGTGAACAGAAACAAAAACAGGTTTAATAATATCAGTTAAATAATGATCATGCTTATGCCTATTTTTGAACTATATTAGAGATTAACCATTATCTTGTTATATGTTTGCTCTGATTATCGTTGTCGCCGTAATTTTACTTGGTTCGGCTTTTTGTTCCGGAGCGGAAGCGGCAATACTGTCTATTTCTCCAATTAAAGTCAGACAATTAGCTCAGTCTAAAAAGCCAGCAGCCTTAGCTTTGGCCCGTATTCGTTCCCACATCACTCGCCCCATTGCTACGATTGTTATTCTCAATAACATCTTTAATATTGTGGGCAGTATTATGGTTGGTAGCCTGACTACAAAGGTATTAGAGGATAAGTGGTTAGGACTTGTTTCAGGAATTCTCACATTTTTAATTATTATCTTTGGCGAAATTTTTCCTAAAACCATAGGTCAACGCTATGCAGAACCGATCAGTTTATTTGCTGCTATTCCCGTCAAATTTTTAACCCTAATCTTTACTCCTTTGGTGTGGCTAGTTGAACGGATCACCGCCCCGATAGTTAAGCGTCAAACCCTTCCTACTACTGATGAAGCAGAAATTAAATTTTTGACTAATATCGGTTTTCAAGAAGGAGTAATTGAAGATGATGAAGCAGAAATGATCCAGCGAGTATTTCAGCTAAACGACCTTAACGCTTCAGATTTAATGAGTCCTCGCATTATTGTCACTTATCTTAAGGGCGAACAAACCCTAGCTGAATGCCAATCCGAAATTATTAAATCTCAGCACACTCGAATTCTGGTAATTAATGAAACCATTGATGATGTTACGGGAATAGTGCTAAAAGACGAACTTTTAACTGCCATGATTGAAGGACAAAGCGATCGCCAAATCAACACTCTTCAGCGCCCCGCCCACTTTGTCCCTGAAACCAATCGCGCCGATAAACTGCTTAAGGTATTTCAAGAAAATCGTGAACACTTAGCAGTCGTCCTAGACGAATACGGTGGAATGGCTGGAGTTGTAACTTTAGAAGACGTTTTAGAAGTGCTGACGGGAGAAATTGTTGATGAAACCGATCGCAATGTAGACTTACAGGAGATTGCCAGGAAAAAGCGTCTGCGGTTGCTTAAGTCTAGAGGAATTAACCATGAGTCATTAACCTAAACTTAAGTAGCAATTAGCAGTTAGATAGCCATTGAATAATCTGAGCATTAACAGCTTCGGGGTTTTCATCGTGAGGACAATGACCAGCATTGGGAATAATTTGGAACTCGATATCAGCATTACTAGCTGCTAAGTCTTGATATATTTTGGCTCCTGCTACTGGTGTCCAGGGATCTTTCTCGCCCCAAACTACTAATAAAGGGCGTTGCAAATTGGGGAGTAATTCATCAGGGGTTTTTCCAGCAGGAGCGGTTAACACCGAGGCAAAAACCTTCTGTGCGCCTGGATCGCAGGATGGTTGATAGAGCATTTCTACCAAATCGTCAGTCACGGCACGGCGATCGCGATAAACTTGATAGAGAGTACGACGAATTTGGCTCTTGCGCCGAATATTATTAAAAATTAAGTTGCCTGTAACGGGAGAACTAACTAACTTAGCAAACCCGCTCATGACTAAACCTAAGATGGGGTTGAGATCCCCTGGTCGATGATTTAACCCCCCTGCACAGTTAATTAATACACCTCCCGCAGCGATCGCAGGATGGTTAGTAACCACCATTAAGGCTAAGAGTGCGCCAATCGAGTTACCGACAAATACTGTTGGCTGATTAATAAATTCTGTCCAGAAATCAGTAATTTGCGATTCCCATAGTTCTAAGGTGTAATTTAAAGGTGCTTTGTCTGACCCCCCAAAACCCAGTAGATCTAAGGCGAATACCTGATAACCTGCACCTGCCAAGACAGGAATATTCTTTTGCCAATGCCCTATAGATGCTCCAAAACCGTGGATTAACAGTAATGGTTTACCTTCTCCGGCAACGGTATAGCGGATTTTATGACCTTGCCAATGCCAGTCTAACTCTAGCAAGGTATTTTTTAATGACGAATTTGTGACCACAGTTGCTATATTTCGATCTTTACATATCTTTATATACAGATCATATCAATTAAAACTGGCTTTAAGTTCGAGTAAGACAAATAGAGCTAAATTCAAATTGCTATTGCACGCTATTCACTCAAGACAATAATCCAGGTAAACCATCAATACTTAACTGATTCTTCTTTTGTCTATAAACAGCTAATTCTTCTGGACTTTTCTTTTCTGTCCATTTATCTAAAACATCACGGTCATCTATATAATCATATAGCGGTACGGAATAGCCACAAGAAGTAGAAATTCTTTGTACATCTATTTTAATTATGGCTCTTTCCCCTGGATGAGGTTGAAAGAGTTTTGCTATTGCTGGGTAATCGGTATTATCCTGAAAAACAGGAGTACCTTTACCGTGTAGACGAACAATTTGAGGAGCGCCTGTAAAAGCACAAAACATAATCACAATTCTGCTATTTTCTTGAAGATGAGCAATAGTTTCGATCCCGCTTCCCGTTAAATCTTGATAGGCTACTGTCTTTGGATTAATTACGCGAAAAGAATCAGCACCCTTTGGAGAGCAATTAATATGGCCGTCAGCAGATAAAGGGGCAGTAGCAACAAAAAAGATTTGCTGTTGGCTAAGCCAAGATTGTAAGTTATGGTCAATTTCAGTGAATATTTTTCCCATATGTTAGACCTCTTACATAAATAAACTTTGCCGATGCTAGATTTTAATTTCTGACTTGGCAAAAAGTCGATTAAAACTGCAATATTTCCTGTTGATAGTTATCGGGAGTTGGTTCGACTTGCCATAATAGTGATTCTCCTGGATCGAGATCGACTTCTAAAGCAAGTTGGGCAACTGCTTCTGTTGCTTGATCTTCGTTACCGTCAAAATCTTGCAGTTCGCAAGTAAGTAATTTGAGCTTAAACCCAGCGGGTATCATACAGCCAGGAGTAAGACAGCATAATTCAAAGCGCCAAGCACCTACTTCTGGCAGGGGGAGAATTTTTAATTCATAAGGTTGATTGGCGATCGCTAATTTTTTGGCTAAACCAACAGCAGGAATAACAGCATCACTAGTAGCAGCTTTTGCCCCTTCAGCACGTAAAGTTACTTCAATCTGTCGCCAGCCAAATTCTGTCGAAAGGTCACTCAAACCCTGCTTAAGCCAATGCAAAATAGGGGTTGTTGTGGGTAGACCACGGCGAGTCGCCACCAGACGACGACACCAAGAGGGATTTTGGAGCAATGCACCCCAGGTAGCAAAGGGAACTGCTAGTCGAGGTAAAAGCTGGGCGGGATTACCCAAACGCTCAATTAAGTTGTTTGCTTGGACAGGACTCAGTTCTTTAAGAGGTTCAATTACGGCTTGAGTAGCTTCGTTGGGACATAATGCCCTGGCAACCCACAAAGCGTTAAGATCGCCGATCAGTTCTTCATCCGTGAGGCTATAGGTGCGATCGCTGTGATTAAAACTTCCTTGTTTTAGCTGTTGATGAGTAGCGTAACCCCAAACTCGAACATAAGCATCATCAACATTTACCTGTACTGCTAAATAATAGTCTGCTTTCCAATTTGGCAGGTCGATCCATTCTTGAGGAACTCTAAGCTCTTCTAAGTCGTCGGCTTCACTAGGAATTAAAACCAAGTTAGCATTGTTAATGGCGATCGCTGTACCGTTAACTACTTCCCAAACAGCATTTTGTTGCTCCTGTTGCCACTGTGTCTTAGCCGTAGCATCTTCTTCAGCCTGTAACCAGGGTAAAAAAACCGCCAACGCAACTTGATTGAGATAGTTCTGCCAACGGCTAGAAGGGTTGCTTGCAGTTTGGCTGAGTAACCAAACGCGTTCAATAGTAGCTTGGTCTATTTCGAGAACTAAATCTGTGGCATTAAATATAGTTGAGTTGGTGGTAATCATCGGCGCAAATCCTCAAAATATAGATTTTCTAATTTTTTATTTAATTGCTGTCATAGTAGCTAGCTAACCATTCTTCTAATAGAGAACTGATATTGTCGAGTATGTCGGAGGTTAAAGAAATATGCATAGTTGATTGACTCCACTGGGCCAAAGCCAGCAGCAGTTCTTTTCTTACCCTAGATAATTGACGAGAAATGCTGTATTGCTTGGTGTTTAATTCTTGAGCAATCTCTGCCTGTTTTAAACCCAAAGCATAATAAAATTCCAGTAATTTTTGCTCTTCTGGTTTAAGCTGTTTGATGATGGCGGTCAAAAACTGATTAATGTCGGTATGTTGTTGACTCCGCTGCTCGATTTCCTCTTGAGCAATCATGTCTACTAAGGGTGATTGATCCACTCCCACTAGAGAATCAATAATTTCTCCTGTCTCATAACCAGGCTTAGGCTGATTAATCGAAGCGACATTAGGAAAGAGATAAGAACGCACCGCTTTAACGCAGATCAACAGCCATTTTTCTAGATGTTCACAGGTAACAGCTTCCTGGGATGACAACTGAAGATGACGTTCTTGATTATAAAGATTAGCGATCGCCAACCAGGTTTCTGGTTGTGGTTTTGGTAGCTGGCGAGTGGAAGAGGCTCGTTCGGGAACATAGATAGTTTTAAGACAATTCCAAGCTAAAACATATTGTTCAATTGTTTCTCGATCTAGTCCTGCGTTAGCTAAAGCCTCAATCATTCTTTTTTGGCTCAGTTTACGTAATAAAGACCAATCTGAACAAATATCAATTTCTTTTTGCTGACGCAGCAGTTCGCGAATTAGATTGGCACAAGTAATGCTGGCATAGCTTTTTAAGTTAAATCCTCGTTCGCGGTCAAACCCTTTGAGAACCTTATCGATGCGAGCGATCGCGACTTGAAAGCAATCAGCAACACTATATTGACTGCTGCTAAAACCAGTAATAGTTTTTGTTGCCGACCAAAAGCAAACTTCTTGTAAATAAGCAGTCAAATGTTCTCTTGCCAACCCCGTAGGCTGATGTTGCCAGATCTGATGCCAATATAAAGCCCAAAAACTAGCTGAATTAACCGTTGTTATTGTACTTAAAGATTGCCTCATACTCCGACGCAGACGAGTATCTGTTGCCCAACCAGCAAAGCGATCGTTGTCAAATTGAATAAAAGTAGAAAAGATTTCAACTGTGTCTTGGCGAGGGAGCATTAATCGATTAAAAGATAAATGTAATAGTTGTACCAGCATGAATTCAACAGTCTCACCAGAGCTAGTTTACTCAAAATACGAGATAAGTACTTAAAGTAGTTTGATTTGTTGAGAGTTTCGATATTTCGAGATTATATTCTTCCTAGCAATATTAATTAGCGTAAGACGTATATATTATAAAACTAGGTTTAGTTCCCCATCGTGTTTTTAGATAAATATAAATATTAGACATCATGACTAATAATTATTCCACGGAGACAGTACTGCTCAACGTTGAGACTGAACCCTATATTGAACTTGATAACCAAGGTCAAAAAAAAATTCTCCGTCTAAGTCATGAGCTTAACTACTTGGGTAGAGATCCTAGCTGGGCGAATATGCTAACTCCCAGTGAATGGAATATAGTGTCCCGCAAACAGGCAATTATCGAAAAAGAGGGCAACAACTTTCGGATTTATGATGGCGATCGCCATGAGCAAAAGCCTAGTGGCAACGGTATTTTTCTCCACCAGTCTCGGATTAATTTAACCCAAGGACATCTGCTTAAAAGCGGAGAGCAACTGCATATTGGTCTAGATCCCCGCCAGCAAATAATTCTTACTTACTACAATCCTCAGCAAGGAGAAATGAGTATCCCTAAGGTACGTCGCCTTGTTCTCAAGGGGTTACAAAAATGGCCAGTAGAATTAGGGCGATCGCCTAACAGTACTTCAGCAATTGAATTAGATGCCCCCACGGTTTCTCGTCTCCATGCCATAATTAACCCCGATGGAAAAGGGGGCTATACCTTACAGGATCGCAGCAGCAATGGTACTTTTGTTAACGCAGAGCGTTTAACTAAGCCCTACCATCTCAACAAAGGAGATACGATCCAGATTGGACCTTATGTCTTACTGTTTACAGGGGAAGCATTAGAGTTAACCAATGCTACTAATCAAATTCGTCTTGATGCTCACAAGCTAACTTTTCAGGTACAAGATAAAAAGGGGGAAACTTTCACCATCCTCAATGATGTTTATTTAGTTCTAGAACCAGGACAGCTAGTTGCTTTTGTTGGAGGGAGTGGTGCGGGTAAATCTACCCTAATGAAGGCGTTATTAGGCATTGCACCCATATCTTCAGGCAATGTCTATTTAAACGGTGATAATCTCCGCAAAAATTGGGCTGTTTATCGTTCTCAGGTGGGCTATGTTCCTCAAGACGACATAATTCATAGCGCTTTAACCGTCGAGGAGGTATTGCGCTGTGCCTGTCAGCTACGGCTACCCCCAGACACCAATATCAATCAGGTGATTAGCAGTACTTTAGAACAGATTAAGCTTTCCCACGTGCAGAATACCCTAGTATCTAAACTCAGTGGTGGTCAACGCAAGCGAGTTAGTATTGGGGTCGAACTACTAGCAGATCCTAAGCTATTTTTTTTAGACGAACCAACTTCAGGACTAGATCCTGGTTTAGACAAAGAAATGATGCAGCTTTTACGAGAGCAAGCAGACCGAGGCAGAACTATTGCTTTAGTGACCCACGCTACCGATAATATTGGTATTTGCGATCGCATTGCCTTTATGGGATTAGGGGGCAACCTTTGTTACTATGGCCCCCCAAAAGAAGCCCTCGCATTTTTTCAGCGTAACTGCGGAAATTTTGAAGACGAGCATTTTGGTGATTTTGCCGATATTTACATTGAGTTAAATAAAGGTAAAAATAAACTAGCGATCGCCGAACGGGTACGCTATTGGTCACAAAAATATCTTAATTCTCCCGAATATAGGTCATATGTCCAAAATTCTCTAAGTCCAGGCAAAGAAAACCAACAGGCTGCTAAGTTTAATAGTTCTCAACAAGGAATCTCTCTGTTTGCCCAACTATCTTTGTTATGCCGACGTTATTGGAAGCTAGTTAGTCGAGACCGCACCAGCCTAATTTTAACTTTGTTAGCAGGCCCAATTACTATTGCTCTTACTGGCTTACCTCTGCGTAACGAACAACCTCTCAGCTTTGCCGATCCCCCAAGCATTACCCAAGCGTCTCTAGCGCTACGTCTATTATTTATTTTTAGTTCAATCGCTATTTGGATTGGTTTAGCCAATGCTATTCGAGAAATAGTCCAAGAAGCAGCGATTTATTTTCGTGAACGGTTACTTAATTTACGTCTGATCCCCTATTTAAGCTCCAAGCTAATGATTCGCGGTGGACTGGCTTTAGTTCAAACCTTACTTATTACTGCTGTGGTCTTGCTGATTTTTCAAGACCCTCAATCAAAATTAATTCCTTGGTCACTAGGATTTGCTATCACTACTTTTTTAACTTTACTCGCTAGTACTAGCTTAAGTTTGATGCTATCAGCATTTGTCAAAACTGAGAACGAAGGTAACGGAATTTTACCTCTAGTAATGATTCCCCAAATTATCTTTTCTGGAGTTTTATTTACTCTTCAAGGATGGTCAAGTAAGCTTTCTTGGCTAATGCTTAGTCGATGGTCAATTGGCGCTTATGGTGCTTTGACTGATGTTAATGCCATGGCTCCTCAACCCAACCCTATTTTGAGTGCAGAAGTACTGAATGATATCTTTCAACCCTCTTCAGTTTATGAACCTACCTGGTCAAATCTGATGCTTAATTGGGGGATTTTAATAGTTCATACTTTGATTTACAGCACTATTGCTTTAATTGTGCTGCGTCGAAAAGATATTTTTTAGCTAGATATTTTCTACTAGAGTTTTTCACTTTTTTCTGTATTTAAATGAAGTTACTGTAAATTGTTAGAGTCATTCTATTTGGGGCATTGACAGCGCGATTAGCAGTAGGTTATACATTAATCTGTGACCTAAGTATTTTCTCTTAAATGAATATACTTATTCTGTTCATGTATATACTAATATTAATATTTTTTAAAGTTTGATTATCTTAAAAAAACTGCTGTTAAATCGCTAGTGAAATACTTAAGTAGTTTTAGGATGTAGTTTAGGTAAGAGTTCGTATTGCTATTACTTGATCGATCTGACTCAGAACTTTAAGACCAATTCAAAAGCAAGTTATGTTAGACAAATTCTCTAGTACTCCAGACTACGCGATCAATAAAAAAGATTATTTAGACGATCAGATTATAGAAAATAGAGATCTTCGTTCACCTGGATATTTAAAATTAGCTGAAAAAGAAATTTCCTACAGACTGAAAATAGTCATTTTATTTGTGCTAGATACTTTGGCTCTATACTTAGGATGGCTGGTCGCGTTTGACCATCTTAACCATCGTGGGCAGCACTTGAATTTGTATTTTCTGCAACAAGATCCAGCAATACTTAGTCTATTTTTGACTGTATTAGGATTCGTGATCTTTCTCTTTTCTGCTTACGATTTGTACCGTAAGGGCAATAAAAGCCGAAATCTTTCTAATCCAATCATAGCGGTTTTTTTGGCTCACATAGCAGTTATACCAATGGTGCTAAGATTTTATGAACCATCAGTTCTTTATCAATTATTGATGGCTGGTATAATAACTCTTTCATTGGTTACTGTACAGCGTTTAACTTTAAATTGGACATGGTCTTATGTCCGCCAAAAATACTATCCTTTAAAACAAAGAATTCTTTTAATTGGTAATCCAGAAGAATTGAAGAGTTCAAAAACCTTACTAGAAAGTAGTGAGGTCTATCTAATTGCGGGACAGCTAGATCTTTCCAAATTTCACCACGATGAAGCACTTCACCATGCTCTTGATAAAATTAACTATAAAGAGTTAGACGAAGTGTTTATCTGTTCTTGGGAAGCAGTTAAAGGAGCAGCTAGTCTGTACTGGAAATTAAGAACAATTGGTGTTAACTGGAGAATTTTGCCAATCAACATCAAATTGCCCGCAAGACAGGCGGAAATTGCCACAATTATTGGCGTACCAACGATTAGGTTTGCTCAATCAGCAATTGTTGGGATTGACTTTTTCAGCAAGCGAGTTTTTGATATTTTGGTGTCTTCTCTATTGTTGGCAATAATCGGCTTACCCTTGTTGGTAATTGCCCTATTAATTAAATTAGATTCACCAGGGGCGATTTTATATCGACAGACGCGAGTTGGTCTCAAAGGAAATCACTTTAAGATCTGTAAGTTTCGTACCATGGTAGAAAATGCTAGTGAACTACAGCAAAAACTTGAGGCACAAAACGAGATCCAGGGAGGAATTTTATTTAAAATAAAAGATGATCCGCGTATTACTCGGATTGGTAAATACCTGCGTCGCTATAGTCTTGATGAACTACCTCAACTATTCAATGTCTTGCGAGGAGAAATGAGTTTAGTTGGGCCAAGACCATTGCCTGTTAGAGATGTAGCCAAATTCTCTCAAGACCACTTTTTCCGACAAGAGGTCTTGCCAGGAATTACTGGATTGTGGCAGGTTAGCGGCCGCTCTGATACTGGTTCTGATGGGGTGTTTGATCTGGACTTTGAATATATTGAAAACTGGTCTTTAGGGCTTGATTTTAAAATTTTACTCCAGACTGTTCAGGTTGTCTTTCAAGCTAAAGGTGCATATTAATAATTGCGAACTCTACAGTCTTCGGCTGGCGATCGCTTAATTTTCTAACATAAATAAAATTAATACAGTAAATTCATCAAATTGAAATTTATGGATTCTAACTTACCAATTGGCGAGCATATAGATTTTAGTCGTTACTGGCAGGTAGTCAGACGACACTGGATTCCAGCCAGCGCAACTTTTGCTGGGGTTCTTGCTCTTTCATTAATTGCAGCTTTAGCATCAAAAAATATTTATCAAGCTGAAGCGAGATTGCTCATTGAGCCAGAGCAAACCTCACGCCGTATCGGTATTGAGGATGGTAATCCTGAAGTTAAAAAAACCGTTTTAGAAAAAGATCCGATTGAAACTGAAGCTGAGATCCTCGGTTCAAGAACTATTGTTGAAAAAGTAATTCAAGAACTCGACCTTAAATCAGAAAAAGGTGAGCCTTTGACCTATAAAACTGTCAAAAAAGCGCTCAAGGTTGAACCTGTTATCGGTACTGATTTATTACAAATATCCTATGAAAATTCTGATCCTGACGTAGCTGTTTCTTTTGTTAATCGGGCAGTAGAACTTTACTCTGATGGTTATGCTCTATTTAATAGTGAAGCAGCGCTCAAAGACGGAGATTTTATCAAGCAGCAGTTACCAAAATTAGAGACTGAGGTGGAAAATGCCGAAGCAAATCTGCGCAACTTTAAAAATCGCAATGGTATTTCTGATCTTCAAGGGCAAATTACCGCCGATATTGATTCAGTTGCTCAAGTAGAAAATCAAATTAATCAGGTAAGCGCCGATTTAAACGACGTTAATGCCCGTTATAATAGATTGCAGAGTCAATTAGGAGTAAGTTGGCAAGAGGCTTCAGCAATCAGCTCTTTGAGCCAATCGATCAGTCTACAAGAAACATTAGCTCAACTCCAAAAAATTAAGGTAGAGCTTGCTCAAAAAAGTAATGTTTTATCCGACAGTTCTCCCCAAATTATTAGTCTGAAAGAGGAACAAGCAGATTTAGAAGACTTGTTAAGGCAAGAAGTAGCTGGCACTTTGGGTCCTCAACAACAAGGACTAGCAGGGCAAATTAATATTCTCAGATTAGGAGAATTAAAGCAGGGGCAGCTGACCGAGTTTGCCGATCTCGGGTTACGAAAAGAAGGTTTAGAGCAGAGATTAGCATCCCTAAAAAATTCTTACAACAACTATCAAAAAAGGTCAAATCTTTCTCCTCAATTAGAAGAGCAACAACGACAACTAGAGCGCAAGCTCAAGTCTGTAACCGAGAATTATCAGACTCTTTTAAGTAAGGCTAATGAGATTAGTATTCGTCAAGATTACAAAGTTGATAAAGTTCGAGTGATTTCGGTAGCAGCTCTGGCAGAAGATCCCGTTAATCCTGATGCTAAAGTAATTGTCGCAGCAGGAGCAATGATGGGGCTGCTTTTTGGTACGGCTTTAGCTTTTCTTTTAGATCTCAAAGACAACACCATCAAAAATACTCAAGAAGTAGAAAACATGTTTGCCTATCCCCTTCACGGGGTGGTACCAGATCTTAGTTTGGGTGGAAATAACCAACAGTTTCAGCTTCCTGGGAGCGAAAAGGCAAATCTGCCTGAACAGATTGTCAGCGAAGTATCAATGATGCCTCTAAAAGAAGCATACCAAAATATTCAGGTTAATCTAAATCTGCTCGATGCTGACGCCAAGAAAAAAGTGATTGCGATCACTAGTTCAGTACCGCAAGAAGGAAAATCTTCGGTATCAGCCAATCTGGCCGTAGCGCGATCGCAGTGTAGTCAGCGTATTTTGTTAATTGATGCAGATATGCGTCGTCCCACTCAGCATCATATTTGGGAAATTTCTAACCAGATTGGTTTAAGTGAAGTTTTATCAGGAAAAGTATCCTGGTCAGAAACAGTTCAAAACGTGATGCCTAATCTTGATGTTTTGACTTCTGGTTCAATGCCAAATAATCCCATAGCACTGATCGATTCACCTTCTTTTCTCAATTTCATCGCTGAAGTAGCTCTCAAATACGATCAGGTTATTTTTGATACTCCGCCAATCCTTGGCATTGCTGACACCAGAATCATTGGCAAGGTTGTCGATGGTTTTTTGTTTGTAGTTCGCCCAGGAGTAGCAGACTATAACAGTGCTAGCGCCGCCAAAAAGATGCTTGACAGTACTGGGCTAAAAGTTTTAGGCGTAATTGTCAATGGAGCTGATATGAAGCAAGAGCCTTATCATTACAGCAGTCACTATTATGCTAATAAAAAGTAGTTAAAGTAGTTAGATAACTATATTTTATTTAATTAAATCTTGACTTAGTTTGCCTACTTTGAACCATAAACAGCAAAGGCGTTGTTATTCTTAAATTAAGAGAAGCATGAAATTATCAATTCGTCCTTGGGAAAATGCGTTTGCAGTGGCTTCTTTGCTGTTATTTTCCCAAGGATTTTATAGCCTGATTTTAGGGGCATCAATTGGTGGAAAAGAAGGAGATATAGATAGTGCGGTGCTACGCTTTGCTTTTATCTTAATTTATCTCATTACCTTTGCCTTGTTAGGCTTTCGCTTGCCAAGAACAGTCGCATTTCTCAAGACCAATTGGTGGCTGCTGTTTTTGCTTGGACTAGTAATATTTTCGATTTCCAAGTCTTCAATTCCTGATATCAGCCTAAGAAAAGCGATCTCTCTAATCGGTACTAGCGCATTTGCCCTGTATTTAGGGTCAAGATACACCTTTGAAGAGCAGTTAAAAATCTACAGTTGGAGCTTTGGGATAGGTTTGTTCTGTAGTTTTCTGTTTGCTTTAATCATTCCCACTTATGGAATAATGCCTTCTGGTGATTGGCGGGGCATTTATCCGCATAAAAATGGTTTGGGAGAAGCTATGGTTATGAGTTTTCTCACTTTTTACTTTCTATCTATTTCGACCAAGCAATATCGAACACTATTTAAAATTTGTTGCTTACTTTCGGTCCTGATCATTTTATTCGCTCACTCGGCAACATCTTTGATTAGCGTGATGTTTATTTTTACGACAGCCCAAGGACTAAAACTGATTTCTTTTAGATCAAAAAAGAGAGTATTCGCCCTGTTGCTCTTGTTAATCCTAATTGTGGTATCTCTATTCCTGATTATGATTAATTTTAATACGATCTTAAATGTCTACGATCGCGATATTACTCTTACAGGCAGAACTCCTTTGTGGGCAGATCTCTGGGGTTTTATCCAGCAACAGCCCTGGTTTGGTTATGGATATGGTGCATTTTTTTCTGGCTCACACAGAGAAACAGATATAATTTGGAAAGTTCATACTTGGATTCCTCCACATGCACATAACGGCTTTATTGAAATTTGGTTAGATATAGGCTTAATTGGGCTAGCTGTGTTTAGCATTAACTATTTTGGCTGTATTTTTAATTCACTATTTAAATATTTATTGTTTAAAGACCTGAAAATGCTCTGGATTCTCTTGCTTTTACTCTATACTATATTTTTTAACCTCACCGAAGTATCTTTCTTGAGCCAAAGCACGCTCTGGATTATATCTTTAGCAGCAATCTACTCCATGAAAACAACCTCGAAAATCAAGTCTTTAAATTAATTGATGCCAAAAAAAAAAGCCTTAGCAAAAATTCAGCAACTAGTTAACAGTGGAAGATTTAAAGATTCATTGGCACTTTTTCAATCTTTCATTTTACAGTTAATCGTTCAGGGGATTTACTTTATAATTTTAGCCCGTACCTTTGCTCCCGAAAAATATGGGGCTTATGTCGGAATAGTTGCTATAGTTTCTGTGTTCATACCTTTTGCTAGCTGGGGTAGCGAACAGATCATAATTCAAAATGTTTCTCGGCAAAGAAGTGCATTTCGCGAAGCGTGGGGGACAGGAATTTTAAAAACGCTTGTTTTTGGTTCAATATTTATAAGTTTAATTTTAATAGGTTATAGTTTTTTTCCTATACCTGGAATTTCTCTTGAGATTGTCTTCGTTGTTGCTTTGGCTAATTTAATCTTTTTAAGATTAAACGATTTAGTTCGAGACAGTTTTGTCGGCGTCGGGATGCTCGGCTATACAGCAAAAATTATGTTTCTGCTGTCATTAAACAGATTTGTTGGTGTTTTAGTTTTAATTGCCTTATTTGACCACCCCAGTCTTTTAGCCTGGACAAATATTTACTGTTTTGCCACCTTTTGTTCTGCGGTTATCTCAACTTATTTACTAGTGAAGCAGATAGACTATCCTCAGTTTATCTTCTCAAAAATCAAAAAAGACCTCAAGTTGGGTTTTTCCTTCGCAGTGGGAATTTCAGCTCAAACTATTTATAACGATATTGATAAATCCATGCTGGCTAAGTTATCAACCCTAGAATCTGCTGGGATTTATGGGGCTGCCTACCACATTTTAAGTGTCTCCTTTACACCGATTTTGTCCTTGGCAATGGCTTCGTTTAGAAACTTTTTTCAGCAGGGAGTTTCAGGAATAAAAGGTAGTTTTGCACTATGCAAGAAATTGCTCCCAATGTCTTTAGGCTATTCCCTCATAGCTGTTGTCGGACTGGCGATTTTTGCCCCTTTTGTACCGTTAATTTTGGGTTCTGAATATGCCGATTCAGCAACTGCTTTATTGTGGCTCTCTCCCACAATTTTCTTTAGGACGATGTACATATTTGCAGCCGATACTTTGACAGGAGCAAATTTACAAAAGGTTAGGAGTGGATCGCAGGTATTAGTAGCAATTGTTAATGCTTTTCTGAATTTTTTGTTGATTCCTCGATATAGTTGGCGTGGTTCTATTTGGGCAACGCTGATCGCCGAATGTTTATTGATGGTTATTTTGTGGAGCGCTGTCTATTTTTATTCTAGAAAATCAGCTTAAGCTGATTTTATAACATTTATGACATTAAATAATTACCAAATGAAGTTAATTTACACGTATAATTAACCAAGGAAAATTTATAAAATCAGTCTCATCGTCAGAATTATCTCAACAGCTTTCTATTACCATGTCTTAATCGATATATACACATTAAAACGATATTTTAGAAGATTAGATTGTGTAGCAACAACCCATTAATCGATTCAATTAATGCTAGAAACAACACCTCAAAATAAACCTAATGGTTTATTTATTGTTTGGAAAAACTATCAGCGAAGACCAGAAGTGCTAGCTTCTCTATTAAATTGTGAACTTAAATTCTTTCCTCATCTGTTTAAAAGTAAATATCTTCGACTTTTAGATTATTTATTTAAACTAGTGGTCAATATTAAAGATATTCTGCTGATAAAACCTGATTTTGCGATCGCCCAATGTCCACCCACTTTTAGCGCCCTACCCGCATTAATCACCAAAACTCCTTACCTCATTGATGCTCACAACCCCTTATTTCAGGTAAAGATGTGGCAAAAATTGCCTTTTTCCCAAGCTATTTTAAATAATTCTCTGGGGATAATTGTCCACAATACTGAGATGTTTGAGCTAGTTAAAGGTATGTATCCCTCAGCATCACTGTTTACGATTTGCGATCCCATTAAGGCGATCGCGCCGTCTTCTCCTCCCAAACGCGTATCAAAACAAATTTTGGTGATTGCCTCTTTCGATCCTTGGGATGAGCCTGTAGAGTTGCTGATCGAAAGTATGAGAAGACTCAGTGAATACAATTTTGTCATTACCGCTGATGTCAACAAACTTGATGCAACAACTGCCAGCAGCTTACAACAGTTGCATAACGTTACTTTGACGGGATTTTTGGCAACCAAAGATTACCATCAGGTTTTGTGTTCCAGCCTGGCTGCTTTAGTGCTAACTACTAGTGATGCTACCCAACCGAGTGGTGCTTGTGAAGCTCTATCTTCTGATACTCAACTAATTATTAGTCGCACTTCACTGACAGAAAAACTGTTTGGAGAATGGGCGGTGTTGGTTGACAATCAGGCAGAGTCAATTGCGGAGGCTGTTCGCTCTTTGTCAGTTCAAGAATTAAACCTAACTACACATCGTCAAAGATGGAATACGTCAATACAGTACGAAATTACTCGACTTTTAGAGTTAATTGAGAAACAGCATTGCAATCATTAGAATAGCTCATTATCTAAGCTGATTCATTAATCATTCACTTCAGCTTTATTAATCTAGTTAATAATTAAATTTGCAGGATAAGGGTATTTATTTCCACATATTTTCTCTTAGTTGCGCAAATAATAATATATTGTAAAGTGCATATTATCAGAGTGGATACTAAGTTACAATCTTTACCTAAATATGAACCACAATATAGTTAAATTACAATGACAGTATTTAAGCGAGAAAATTTAGGCAATCAAAGATTAGCTTAAACATAAATACGAGCTTTGAGGCAAAGTAAAACTTTAAAAATAAAAGTAGTACTATTATCTTGCTACCAATTGACTGTAGATCGCTTAATCTGCAATCTAATTCATAATTCATCAGTGGCATTGTTGCCCTTACGCCTTCTTTAGGACAATAGACATAAGAATACATGAGAGTTGTAGAAAACGAGATCCAAACCTTAAACAATGTCCAGCCTACTAAAATTGCTATTTGTGTAATTACCTGTTTCCGACCAGACGGACTCAAGAGATTGCTCGAGGGGGTGGCAAGACAAAAATTTACCAAAAATCCAACGCCAGATATTAAGCTGGTGATTGTGGATAATGATGCCGAAGGTTCAGCTCGAACTGTTTGCGATGAATTTGTGGGTCATCATGAAATACAGCTAGTATACGAGATCGAACAGCAAAGAGGCATTCCCTTTGCTCGAAATCATTCAGTAGACCTAGCCAAAAATGATGTAGATTTTATTGCCATTATGGATGACGATGAAGTGCCTGCTGAAAACTGGCTAGATGAATTGATGGCAGCTCAACAGGAGTTTTCTGCTGATATTCTGACGGGTCCAGTGACACCTCATTTTGTTAAACAACCTGCTGATTGGCTTAAGAGCTTTTTTGGCACTGGCAATTTAGCCAATGGACAAAATTTGTGTCACAACTATGGATATGCTTACACTAGTAACCTTTTTGCTAAGGCAGAATTGTTTCAGCATATTCGTTTTGATGAGCAGTTTCGTTCTAATGGAGCGGACGATACTCATCTATTTATGCAGGTTTATCAAAAAGGATACAAGGCTATCTGGGCAGATAAAGCTTTGGTCACAGAATGGCTTCCAGCTAGTCGAACTAATTATAAATGGCTGTGGCAAAGAGCTTATCGACGCGGAAATGGATTCGCCTTTTGTGAATTGGTTCAAAATCGCTCGATAGGAACTAGAATTCAGCGATTTGCTAAAGGTGTTTTTCGCTTAGTCCAGGGTATATTAACGGCAGCTCTATCTTTTGGTAGTAAAGCAATATTCGTCAGAGGCATTCAAACTTCATTTTTGGGAGCTGGCATGATTACTGGCAGTCTTGGCAGTGAGTATCAAGAATATAGAACTATCCACCGTGTTTAGCTGGACAACCGCGCTATTTTAAGTAGCTAAGAAGAGTATAGGTGAATCCTTCCCCAGTCATGCTATTTGTCGTCAACATTTAAGAATTTTATCTCAATAATTACTGTCATCAAGCTCATAGCTAATTTTTAACCTGAGCTGATCCAAAAAATTAACTCCCTGGTTAAATAAACTGTTAATTATTTGACACTCTGGGCTATTTTAATTGATGATTTGCTGATTAATAAAATCTATAACTATGGTGGCTTTTTTTCTCAGCATTTTTACCGATTAGTTATCGACATATTTATCAATCCAAGCTATTATGGCAATGACTTGGTGGTAAATATACTTAATAGTAAATACTTATAACTCATTTGAAACTTATTAGATTTCAACTCTAAAATTCAAATAACAGTTGGGTAATTGAAAGAAATAAGCAGTCAAAAAATAAAGCTGAATTAAAGTTAAATATGGGTGTAGCAATTATTACTGGTTCTGCTGGTTTGATCGGCTCAGAAGCCGTCAGATTCTTCAGTAGCTTGGGAATGGATGTTGTGGGTATAGATAATGATATGCGTAAGTTTTTCTTTGGAGAAGAAGCTTCAACCAAGTGGAATCGCCAAAAATTAGAACAAGAAATTAATAACTATCAGCATCGTGAAGTAGATATTCGCGATTACGATGCCATTAAACAAATATTTCAACACTTTGGTAATGATATATCCCTAATCATTCATACAGCAGCTCAACCATCTCATGACTGGGCTGCTCAAGACCCTTTTTCTGACTTTACAGTTAATGCCAACGGCACATTAAATCTGCTTCAGGCGACTCGCGAATATTGTCCAGATGCGGTTTTCATCTTTACTTCTACTAACAAGGTTTATGGAGATTTACCTAACTTTTTGCCTTTAAAAGAATTAGAAAAACGCTGGGAAATTGAGGCGACTCATGAATATGCTCAGGGAATACCAGAAAGTATGAGCATCGATCAGTGCAAACATTCTTTGTTTGGGGCTTCTAAAGTAGCGGCTGATGTACTTGTACAAGAGTATGGACGTTACTTTGGGATTCGCACTGCTTCGTTTAGAGGAGGCTGTTTAACGGGACCTAATCATTCGGGAACAGAATTACACGGATTTCTAGCCTATTTAGTTAAGTGTACCGCGATCGGCAAACCATACACTATTTATGGCTACAAAGGAAAACAGGTTCGCGATAACATCCACTCTTCAGATTTAATATCTGCCTTTTATGAGTTCTATAAAAATCCTCGCGTAGCTGAAGTTTACAACATTGGTGGTGGCAGAGAAAGCAACTGTTCAATGCTTGAGGCGATCGCCATTGCTCAGGAACTTTCGGGCAAAACATTAGATTACTCATATACAGACATTAATCGTAGTGGCGATCACATTTGGTACGTTAGCGACTTATCCAAGTTTAAATCTCACTATCCAGATTGGTCACTTAAATACGATATCAAGCAAATTTTGTCAGAGATTTATGAAAGCGGTATAGAAAGATGGAATTGAAACATGATTAATTTAGGAAAATATTCAATCTTAGGGATTAACGTTAATGCCGTCGATTACGAATCTGCGGTATCAAGCATTACTAACGCAGCTAAAAATAAGCAGGCATTTGCTGTAAGTGCTTTAGCAGTACACGGGGTCATGACTGGTTTTCTGGATAGTACCCATGCTAGACGCTTGAATGGTCTTGATCTGGTTGTTCCTGATGGGCAACCTGTAAGGTGGGCGCTATCTGGAATTTATAAAAAGCAGTTGCCCGATCGCGTTTATGGACCAAACTTAACTCTTAAAGTAGCGGAATCTCTGGCAAGAGAAGGACTAAGCGTTTATTTATACGGTAGTAAAAAAGAAACCTTAGCAAAATTCGCTGATAACCTCCAACGGCTTTATCCTAGATTTAAGATTGCAGGAATGGAAGAATCTAAGTTTAGAAGGCTTTCAACCGATGAGCGTTTAGAGTTAGTTGCCAGAATTAAGGCTTCTGGTGCTAGTGCAGTGTTTCTTGGCTTGGGCTGTCCTAGACAAGAAACTTGGGCTTATGAATATCGAAATTTACTCAACATTCCTATTTTGGCAGTTGGTGCAGCTTTTGATTTTCATGCAGGAACTTTACCTCAAGCACCAAAATGGATGCAGGACGCGGGTTTAGAATGGCTGTTTCGTCTCATTCAAGAGCCTAAAAGACTCTGGCAGCGTTATGCTATTCTCAATCCTCTATATGTCTGGCATGTTTTGCAGCAATATTTAGGTTTAAAGAAGTTTGCCCCAACTATGCCTGATGGTCAAGAAAAGATCGAGTCTTATGGCTAGTTAAGCAAGTAATCTGGCGATCGCCAAATCAAATTTATTGTTGATTAAACTTGATCAAACGCGATCGCCACGTACCTTTTCTCGATGGTTAGCGACAGACTCAACCAAACCGATGCTGATAAAGGTTGTTAACAGAAAAGATCTCCCGTAGCTCATCCAAGGTAGGGGAATACCAGTAATTGGTGTTAATCCAATCGTCATACTAATGTTAATCACAATCTGAAAGGCAATTATAGCTAGAGTTCCGATCGCCAATAAAGAACCAAAATCATCCTTTGCCGTAGCTGCAATCCAAAGTAAACGAACGCAAATTAGCCAAAAAAATGACACAAGAAGGATACAGCCAATAAAGCCAAATTGCTCGCCAACGGCAGAAAAAATAAAATCAGTATGCTGTTCGGGAATAAAATCTAGCTTAGTCTGAGTCCCTTGGTGCCATCCTTTACCCCAGAATCCACCCGCACCGATCGCAATTCGTGATTGAATCAAGTGATATCCTCCACCTAAAGGATCTTGTTCGGGATCGAGAAACAGAGTTAATCGTGCTTTTTGATAATCTTTTAAGAGATTCCAAAACACAATAGCTAACTCCACCGCCCCTAAATTAATTATTAAAGCACTAAGGGTAGAAATTATTCTGTTGGGTAAAGTTAACCAGGCGATCGCCATTACTAGTAAAACCCAAAGGATCCAGCCTGGAAGATAAAGACTATAAAGGATAGCTGAAAACAGTGGAGAAACCAGCAAAATCAGCCAGCCTATTTTAGCATTTGCCCAATACAGCATCGTGATGACGATCGCCCCAAAAACTAAAGATGTTCCTAGATCGGGCTGGATAAATACTAAACCCCAAGGAACAGCCGTAATGGCTAAAGTTCTCAGGATAGTTTTTAAATTCGTACCGTCCTGATTATGTAATAAAGCTGCTAAAGTAATTACCATCGCAATTTTGGCAAACTCAGAAGGCTGAACATTAAAACCTGCAACATTAATCCAACTTTGCGCCCCGTTTGCCGATACTCCTGTAAAGATTACGGCAATTAGAGAAATATTAGTTAGAGCATAAATCAACCAGTGCCAACGCAGTAATATTAGATAATGCCAACGAGCAACAACCAAAGTAATAATTAATCCCACTGCGCCAAATAGCCAATGTTGGTAACTGTAGTTATGTTTTCCAGCCAACTCGGTACTATAAATTGTAAATCCACCAAATACAGTTACCGCGATCACTGATAACAGTAATAGCCAATCAAGCTGCCGCCAAGGATTGAGCCAAAACCAGCCCTGTTGTCTTAAGGATCTAAGTTTAGACTTAACAGTATTTGATTTGCTGGGTTGAAGACGAGATTTAATCACTTTATAACTAGATAAATAGGTGAATATTAATAGTTGCTATATTTCACCCTAATTAAGGTACGCAACTAAATAACTACATATATACTTGACTATATTGATCTGCGATACTGCTGATTTTATCGACTATTTAAATTTTGGCAAGTTAAATCGGTGTTGCTGATTGAATATTGAATATGATGAAAATTAAAATTGATGGGAAGTATTAAACCTCAACCACAAGAGCCAAAATCAACAAATTATTTTCAGTTTGAAGCAGATTTTGTTCACACTCTACAATGTATTCCGATGTTAGTCAGGATGAAGCTTGATAACTGTGGTGTTAAGCTAAAACTGTTTCACTGGAATCAATTTAGTCAAGCTGAACGCGAGACTTTAGTAAATTTGCCCTGTAACACTTCTAGTGAATGTCAGACATACCGTCAGTGGCTACAAAACTTAATCATTGCTAAAACTG
>NZ_PVWF01000186.1 GCF_003003995.1 Pleurocapsa sp. CCALA 161
GTTTAAACTCGATGCTTAAGTTCACTTGTTCTGCCGTGGCTAATACCGAACCATCGGCGTTTTCTAAGACAAAACCCGCATCACGGATCATCGCCAAGTCGCTACTAGCAGATTGCCCCACAGTAGTTAAATAATCGCCGACAAAGATGGAATTAGCAGGATATAAGCCCATTACTTGGAGCGATCGCAAATGTACTTCTCTACCTCCAGCAATTCTAATTTCTTGTTTAGGCAAGATAAAGCGGAAGAGATTTAAAATCTTTAAACAGCGACGGGGATTAAGCTGATTAACTGTAGATAAAGGAGTTCCTTCAATGGGAATTAAGAAGTTAATTGGGACACTGGTAACGTCTAATTCTCTTAAGGAATAAGCCAGGTCAATGATATCCTCATCGCTTTCATTCATGCCCAATATCCCGCCAGAACAGGTAGTAATTCCAGCTTTTTGGACGTTTTTAAGGGTGGCAACGCGATCGCGAAAGGTGTGGGTACTACAGATATTTTCGTGATGATTTTCTGACGTATTCAAGTTATGGTTCACCCGATCCACTCCTACTGCTGCCAAACGCTGGGTTTGCTCTTCACTTAATAACCCTAAACAGGCGCAGATCTTCAAATCATGTCTACTCTTAACTGCCTCAAATGCTTCTAGAACACTGTTAAACACAGATTCCGAAGGCGATCGCCCTGAAATAGCCATGCAGAAAGTCCCCGCCTGTAAGCTAGCTGCTCGATCTGCTGCTTGGACAATTTTTGACTGAGCAATCAGAGGATATTTCTCAATTTCAGCAGAGGAAATTTTTGATTGAGAACAATAATTACAATCTTCAGGACATAAACCGCTTTGAGCGTTGAGTAAAAAGTGTAGTCTAACGCGATTTGACCAATAGTGATGGCGTACTTTGTGAGCTGCGGATAGCTGTTCTAACAAGAAGACATCAGGGGCATTTAAAATAGTTTGAGCTGTAGGGCGATCAATTAATTCTCCTGCCAAGGAAAGTTCAGCTATGGCACTGTAGTCAAGATTGGTCATGGCGATAGGTCACGCTCTTTATTGATAGAGAACCTTATTGTTGTATCACGATCCACTCAGGTGAAATCAAGAGAAAGTTTTAAAAAGTTAAGCTAGATTAATTGAGAAAATATCTGAGACTTCATGACTACTCTAGATCCTTTCCTAATCGGCAACTCTGGCTTTGACTATAATAAGAGCTATTAACAATGTAAGTAAGCTATCTTATATGACTCCTAGTCCTAAATCGTCTTCACAAAGCAGTATTGAACAGCTAGAAGAAAGAATGGCCAGCCTCGAAGAAAAATTACTGCGAGTTAGCAATATTTATCGCTATGAAGCTCTGCAAAATTTTTTAAAAGCTGGTCAATGGCTTGAAGCAGACAAAGAAACTGTCAAGCTTATTTTGGCGGTTGCTGGGGAAGCAGAAATTGAGAATTTGCGTCCAAATGAAATTGAACATATCGACTGTAGCGAACTACAGGTCATAGATCGACTTTGGCTTAACTATAGTGATAGTCGTTTTGGCTTTAGCGTTCAGGTAAAAGTGTATCAAGAGTTGGGAGGCAGTGTCCAAACCACCGTTGAACAAAATAATCAATTAATTGAACAGTGGGGCGATCGCTTGGGATGGCGTGAAAGTGGCAACTGGATTAAATGTAGCGATTTGGACTACTCTGAGGACGCAGCGACAGGAGGACTGCCTGGTCTTTGGTGGAATTCTCCTTATGGGTCTAAAATGACCAATTACTTTCTGGCACGATTGTTAAGCTGTAATATTTAGCAGGATTTGCAGAATTTAATTAACAATTGGCTTTGGTGCATATTGCTCCAACCATTGCTGAATATCTGCTAAGACCAGATCGGGAATTTCCCAAGGAAAAAGATGCGCTACTTGAGGATAGTTTTTATATTCGCAATTATTTAGATGTTCAGCAGTTTTTTGACTAGCGTCGGGAATAATATGGCGATCGCATTCTCCTGATAACATTAGGCAGGGAATCTCAATCTGGGATAGATGCTCTAAGCGGTTATACCCTTGTCTGATGGCGGTAGATAAAGCCTGATTTGCTGCTTTTGAGGTCTGTAGGTAGGCAGGAACTGCTTCTTTTGCCAGATATTGATAAGACTCTAGTTTATGGTTTTGAATTAGATAGCGAAAAAGCGATCGCTTGCCAAAAGTATCAATGTTCCATTGCCAAGCTGGTACAAAATAATTGATGATGCCTCCGATCCCTGTAAATAAGAGATCTTGCCAAGTTTCTCGCGGATGGCTACTAAGGGGATGGGCCGCCGTAGCAATTAAGATCATGCCGCTAAATCTTTGAGGCTGTGCTAGGGCTAATTCCATGGCGATAATCCCCCCCAAAGACCAACCTAATAACAAACATTGCTCTATCTGCTGCTTGTCTAGCAAGGTGATTATATCCGTCAGATGATCCTCCATCACAAACTGCTGTTGGTAACGACTTTTCCCGTAGCCTCGTAGATCGGGGGTGATGGTTTGATATTGCTGGGATAAATAATTGGTAAATACAGACATAGTTGCTATGCAGCCAGGATGACCATGTAGACAAAGTACAGGATATCCTTGTCCTTTGATTTCTGTATTTAATTTCATAGTTGAACGTCAGTATTTGATAGTTTTAATTAGTTCGGCGATCGCTGTAATCAACTCAGGAATTTTGATCGGTTTGGCGATATGCCGATTAAACCCCGCATCAAAGCTATGTTGCCGATCGATTTCTCTGGCATAGGCGGTAAGAGCGATCGCTGGTATTTGTCCTTGAGGCAGTTGGCGAATCTGCTTAATTAGGTTGTAACCGTCAGTATGGGGCATGCCAATATCACTCACAATCACATGGGGGGTTGTCTGGTTTAACACTGCTAAAGCTGCTGCTGCCGATCTGGTCGAGATTACATTTGCCCCTTCTTGTTCTAAGACTACAGTGAGTATCTCCAATGAATCCTTTTGATCATCTACGACTAGAATAGTTAGATCGTTCAAGCGATTTGACCTAATTGAGCGATCGGATTCTAGATCTATGTGCCTGGCTGTAGGCACGTTTATCACTGGCAAGCTGACGCTAAAAGTCGCTCCCTGATTCAAGCCTGGACTCGATACCGCAACCGTTCCTCCGTGTAGTTCGCTTAAATGACGCACTATAGCAAGACCTAAGCCCAACCCGCCAAATTCTCTTGTGTTGGCGCTGTCTGCCTGACGAAAGCGATCAAATACATAAGGGATAAATTCTGCTTCGATTCCTCGTCCTGTATCTTCGACCTCAATTAATGCCTCCGTGTTGATTCTTTTGAGCCTGACGAATATATGACCTTGTTCGGGGGTAAATTTGACGGCATTAGTCAGTAAATTCCAGACAATTTGCTGTAAACGAGCAGCATCTCCTAAAACCTGACCAATACCAGACTCTAATTCGGTTTTAATTTGAATTGATTTGGTTTCTATGGCAAGCTGAATAGTAGTCAGTGCCGAGTCGATCACTGATTCAAGATTTACGGGAGTTTTATTAAGATTTAGCTTGTTCTGTAAGATTTTTGAAACATCAAGCAAATCATCAATTAACTGTGCCTGTAATTTAGCATTGCGTTCAATAATGGCAAATCCCTGAGCGGTTTTATCTGCATCTAGTCTCCCAGTTAAAAGTAGCTGTGACCACCCTAAGATCGGATTCAGTGGAGTACGTAATTCATGGGAAACGATCGCCAAAAACTCATCTTTAAGCTGATTAGCTTGGATCAAATCTTCGGTTTGCTGGAGCAGTTTTTGCTCTAGTTCTTTAATTTTGGCAATATCGGTGTTGCTACCGTACCACTTAACAATTTCTCCCTGTTCGTTTCGCAACGGCGTTGCTTTGCAAAGAAACCAGTTATATCTTCCCTCAGCACTGCGCAAGCGAATTTCTAAGGCAAACTTGCTTTCGGTTTTAATCGCTTGAATCCAACTTGATGTTACGGCTGGCAACTCATCAGGGTGGACAATACTCGCCCAACCTAGTTGGCGCATTTGTTCTAGATTGAATCCTGTATAGTCCTGCCAGCGCTGATTGATATAGTCTAGATGACCGTCTTTTGCTGCCGTCCAAATTTGTTGGGGAATTACTTGAGTGATCAACTTTAGATCATGCTCTCTTTGCTTAAGAGCTTGTTTGGCCGCTTCGCGATCGCTAATATTCATCCCAAAGGGAACTAAATATTCAACCTGTCCGCGATCGTTAAACTTGGGAACTATACCAAAATCCACCACGATCGAGTTTCCTTCTCTAACTCTAGCCAGAACATCAAAACGTACCATTTCTCCTGCTGCTGCTCGTTTGATGGCACTGTCTATCTGCTCCTGAATTTTTGGGTCATAAGACCACGAGTATGCTTCGCAAAAATGCTTGTTCAAGACATCTTCTCGCTGCAAATCCGCCGCATCTAAAGCTACTTGGTTAACTTCAGTAAGCACTCCATCAAGAGTTAAAAATCCTGTAAAAATTGGCAAGCTATCTAGTAAGATCCTTAGCTGCTGCTGAGAGTGACGCAAAGCTGCTTCATTTTCTTTAAGCTGGGTAATATCTAAATTAATCCCGCTCAGACGAATTGGTTGACCGTTAGCATCACAAGTAACATTACCCAAGCCTAAGATCCAGCGAATACCCTTTTGAGGATGAATGATTCTAAATTCAGTTTGAAATTCAGCAGATTTTCCTGAGAGAACTTGGGCGATATCTTGCTTACTTTGCTCTCGATCATCGGGGTGTAATAATTGTTGCCAATCATCATATCTAAAAGGCTGTATCTGAGGCTCGATGCCGAACAGGGCGTAATTTTCTGGCGACCAAACAATGTCTTGCTGAATTAGATCCCAACTCCAGCTCCCTGCTTTAGCACTTGAAAGGGCAAGTTTGAGCAGATTTTGGTTTTCTAGTAGCTGTTGTTGCGATCGCCTTAAATTAGTGACATCCACTACTGTACCGATCATCTGGACGGCTTGACCTTTCTGATTATAAATACCTTTTCCTTTGGCAGCTATCCAGTGGATACTCTGATCTGCCCAAACAACACGATATTCAATATTGTATTCAGTTTGATTAGCTAAAGCTTGGTCTACTGCTGCTTGAGTGCGATCGCGATCTTTTGGATGCAGGGTATTGATGAACTTTTCGTGGCTTAGTTCAGCCTCAAGAGGCATACCAAATATAGCTTTACATTGATCTGTCCACTCCAGAGTATCCTCAACCAAATCCCAAAACCACATCCCAGTACCAGAAGCGACTATAGCCATGTTCAAGCGTTCTTCGCTCTCTTTTAAAGCCATTTCCATTTGCTTGCGATCGCTAATATCTCTGGCAAGACCCAAGATCTGTTCTACTTGACCATCCGCAGAACGGCGGTATACTCTATCCTGAGTGGAAAACCAGCGCCATCTACCATCCCGATGACGCATTCGATACTCAAGTTTGACTACTTCCTCTGATTGCGATCGCTCTAGTCTGGCTAAATGAGCGGGAAATTGGGCAAAATCTTGGGGGTGCATTACCTCAGATGTAAACTTATCCCCCATGGCGCTTATTTCTGCTGGGGTATAGCCTAATAAATCATAGGTTTGGGAATTAAGATAAGTATTGCGTCCCTCAATTACATCAAAGACATATAGCACTCCTGGAATAGTTTCTGCTGAAACTTTCACATCATGGTGATCTTGACCTTGACTGTCTATTTGTGCTTGCTCCCCCGTAATGTCTTGAAAGGTGGTTGCTACCCCAAATGGTTGGTTATTATTTCCTGCAAACAAAGGCTGAGAATCCAATGAAAGCCAAATTAAATTATCCTCTGACTGAAAAAATCCCATTTTTACATTATTACAAGGCTGTCCTGTAGTTAAGGCACTAGCCACACTGCGAGAATGATAAAAGGCGAAAGCGGGGTGGGTGTTCGGG
>NZ_PVWF01000050.1 GCF_003003995.1 Pleurocapsa sp. CCALA 161
GCGTTTGCGGGGGACGAATCCCTCTCAACCGCGCATTTACCAATATAGGGACTATTACAAGCTCTGTCAACCCCTTGGAAGAAAATAATTTTAAATTATTTCTTTTTTACGCCTAAAATGCTTCTGGGTATGACTTTGAAGGATTTTGAAAAGTTTATCTGGTTACTGCCGAATATTTTTGAATTGCTCTTGAGCTGAAGCAAAAGATTTTTTCATCACAGACTGAATTTTCTTTGCGTCAGGTTTTTTGCCTCCCATTAAGTCGCCGAAATAGACACAAGCACCTTCTCCGAGTGACCAAGTGTAAGCCGCTGCCCAAGATGCAGCAAGAACACTACCAAAACCTGGAATGAATTTAACTAATTCTCGCCCAATCGCCTGAGCAAAAAAACCACCAGCGATCGCACTGGCAATTCCTCCAGCCTGAGAAGGAGATAAAGTCTGTCCATACAGTTTACCTAACAACCCAACTAGGGATATTTGCAAAGCAGTTAATACTGGCATCGTCGTAAAGGGTAAAGGAACAGCAGCTAAAGTAGCCGCCATAGTGGAAAATGCTACTAGATAGCGTCGGGCTGTATCACGGTAAAGATTACCCAGTTCTTCACTAACGTTATTGTCCAGTAATTGATGGATTGTTCTCGATTCAGCTTCGGGGAGTAATTCCGCTAGAGCTTCAGTGAATGCCTCTAAGCCGTAGAAAGTGGGATTAAAACCATCTTCTTCGAGGGTAAAGTCAACTAATACAGAGCGGTAGCTTTGCTTGCCGTAGGTATCACCTAGTTCATTTAAATCTTGTTGAATTGCCTGAAATGCTCGTTTAACTGTTTCATAGTTTGGAGGATATTCTGGATGATCTGCCACGTCAGCGGGATAAACTTCGTGCAGACAAGTAACTGCCAGCAAACAAGGTATGTTGGGATATTCTTGGCGCAATTGTTTGGCTATCTGTCGCAAAGTTTCGGTGGCAAAGTCAGTAATTTTTACTGTAAGAATAAAAATTCTAGCGCGTTGAGTATCTTGGTCTAGTTCTGCTTTAAGTTCTTGAATAATATTTTGAGTATTTTGATTAATATCTCCCAAGCCAACGGTATCGGTGAATATCAAGAGAGGAAGATCTTCAGAAGGATAAGCGTATCTTTCTGTATTTTGAGTATGGGGACGAAAACCCTGACCAATAATTTCCGCAGATACTCCTGTTAAACCGCGAATAATTGAACTTTTGCCCGCTTGAGGCTTACCGATTAATAGAGCCTCGGTTGTTGGCAACTTGTCTCTGACGCTAGTAAGTATTTCAGCAACTTGTTCATCGCTGATATTAAACCAACTGGTGGCTTTTCTAGCAACACTATTGGTCGGCAGGAATTTTTTGAGCCATCTTGTAGCATCATCTACATTTTTTGATGCTCGATCTTGCCAATCATTCAACCAGGAAAATTTGCTCATCTCTAGCAGCTAAGTTACAAAAATTATGCGCCACAGCAACGATCTATACCTAAACTATCTAAAATTAAATCGCTGACGGCATTAGCAACAGCAAATTCACTGTAAAAACTGCGACTAAAATCAAAAGCTCGCATTTCGGCAATGATAGCTATTACTAGTGAACCCAAATCGTTTTCTCCTTCCATACGTTGACGAACAAATATTTTGGCTGCTTTTTCTGCTATTTTGCCATTAACCAGCTCGGGCAAGAATTCTTCATCTAACCAAGTATGCAAAGACTCCCTCAGCCATACTTCTTCTTTCTCAGGGTACTGTAAGTTAGGTAAAGTTATAGGAGCGATGGGTTCAGCAGGATCAGTCATTGTAGTTAGTTTGGTTGAACTGGATTTAAAAAGTCAATGATCAACTATGAGCTACTAATCAATTAATAGAGGTATTTTCTTATTTAAGCATCTCTATTTAGAAATAGATAATTAAAGTAAAAGCATGGAATTTGATCTTCCTTCAATTGTGGATAGATACAGCCAAGGTTATTTTTTAATGGCAGGAGATGATGATCGCTTGGACTGGTATTCTAGTCGTCAGCGTACCTTAATTCCCTTAGGCGATCGCTTTCGCTATCCGAAATCTTTACAAAGAGTACTTAATCAAGAACGCTTTTCTGTAGCAATTAACCGTGATTTTAAAGCAGTTTGCTCAGGCTGTAGCGATCGCGAGAGTACTTGGATTTCTGAGGAACTAAAGGAGATTTATTTGGCTTTACACCAAGCTGGCTATGCCCATAGCTTTGAGACTTGGAAGGGAGATGAGTTAGCTGGAGGAATTCTAGGTATTGCGATCAAAGGCGCTTTTATTGGCGAATCAATGTTTTATCGCCTTCCAGAAGGGTCGAAAGTGGCGATGGTGAAGCTAGTGGAGCATTTGAGATCAAGGGAATATGTCGTGTTTGATGCTCAATTACAAAACCCCCATTTAGAACGTTTCGGCTCGATTATTGTTAGTTCGGGACAATATCAAAAAATGCTGCATCAAGCCATGTGCCGAAACTGTGTTTTTGTCTAAACCGATCAAATCATTGGCACTTACAAATATATTGCCCAATGCTAAAAATCGACCATGATATTATTTATTCATGAATCGCATCTTTAAGTTTATTTGGTTTGTCTAGTTTATAAATTGGGTCAGAAAGAAGTAAAATCGGGCTAGGCTTTGAGAGACCTCCTTGAATTTTAGGACTTTAAAGACATAAGTTTGAAACTAACTAGCCTTCAAAATACTTCTTTCCACTGTCTTTTCGCAAACTTAACAAGACTTCCCAATGAAACAATTTGTAGCTTTAAATTCGAGAGCAAAGTGTTTAAGTAGTTTTCAATAATTGTGGTGTGAACTATCGCACAACAGCTTTTTTTGATAATATTTTAGATCTCGGCAGCTAGCCATATCTGGCAAAGATTACGGCTTTTTTAGTGCTATTTGTTCTTTAAATAACTAGTAACAGCTAAATTAAGTCGCCTATTAGTTACCTTAATCTAAATGATGCGCTATTGTGTAGATTCATAGCGGGAGGTACTTGCTAGAATCTTGCTTGGAAAGAAGGTTTGATGTACTTCTTTGTACCTGTTGTTAATTTAGCATTCTTGACTTAGCAAAACAAGATATATTCACTAGTGTTTACAGTATTTAACAAGCTGAAATATTAGCTTGATTTAAATAAATCTTTTTATTCGCAATTAAATTGTATGTCATCCATAGTCGTAGCCAAGTCCAGTTCAAATAATACTAAACCATTGTTAATTCTGCTGGATGGTCATTCTTTGGCGTTTCGGGCTTATTATGCCTTTAATAATTCTCGAACAGAGCCTTTGGTGACTTCCCGAGGAGTTCCTACTAGCATTTGTTTTGGTTTTATCAATTCTTTAATACAGGTATTAGAAATAGAATCACCTCATTCTATGGCGATCGCTTTTGATTTAAGTGAGGCAACTTTCCGTCATCAAGCTGATGGGAACTATAAAAGCGATCGCACCGAAACTCCCGCAGATTTTATTCCCGACATCAAAAACCTGCAAAAGCTACTTTTGGGCTTTAACTTGCTGATGCTGACTAAGGGGGGATACGAAGCAGATGACATCCTAGGTACTATTGCCACCAGAGCGAGTGAAGCGGGGTACAGGGTTAAAATTGTCACGGGCGATCGCGATTTATTCCAGATGGTAGATGATGAGAAAGGAATTAGCGTTCTCTATTTACACAATCAAGCCTTTCGGCAATCAGCCACCAGCTATACTGAATTCGATCAGGCGGGGGTAATTGAAAAGATGGGGGTTACTCCTGAACAAATTGTCGACTACAAAGCGCTGTGTGGTGATAAATCGGACTGTATTCCAGGAGTTAAAGGAATCGGTGATAAAACAGCAGTAAAACTTTTGAAAGAGTATCAGACTTTATCTGGAGTATATGACAATTTAGACAAGATTAAAGGAGCAAACCAGAAAAAACTAGCTGAGGGAAAAAAAGAGGCTTGGCATTCTCAGTTTTTGGCTCAGATCGAAACTAATGCCCCAATTGAAATTGACTTACAAGACTGTGAGTTAGTTGGTTTTGAACCAGAAGCTGTATTACCGCTACTGGAAGAATTAGAGCTAAAAAAAGCGATTAAGAACCTGCATAAGCTACAGGTAAAACTTGGTGGAGAAGGAGAAATTAAACAGATTGAGGTTTTACCCTCTGGGGTTAAAAATAATAGCAATGGTCAATTATCTTTATTCGACAAAATTGAACCCAAAGTACCACAAGAACTATTCAAGCCAGAGTTAAACACCCAGATTATCGACACCCAAGAGAAGCTCAAGCAACTGGTTAAAACTCTAAAGCAGCATACCGATCCTCAAAAGCCTGTAGCTTGGGATACAGAGACTAATTCTTTAGCAACCCATTTAGCCGAATTAGTTGGTATTGGTTGTTGCTGGGGTGATTACCCTGCGGGTACGCTTGGCGATCGCGATCCAGATATTGCCTACATACCTCTAGCTCACACAGCAGGAACACAGCTAGATAAAAAGTTAGTTTTAGATACCCTCAAGCCGATCTTGGAAAGCGATCGCTTTCCCAAGGCTTTCCAAAACGCCAAGTTTGATCGCTTGGTATTACATCACCAAGGAATTAACTTAGAGGGAGTGGTGTTCGATACGATGCTGGCAAGTTATGTCTTAGATCCTGAAAAAACTCATAATTTGGCAGATCTATCTGAGCGTTATGGCTTGGAAAATAAGGCAAAAAGCTATAAAGATTTAGGTATACCCAAAGGGAAAACTATTGCTGATTTAGACATTGATGTAGTTGCTGATTACTGCGGATTGGATGCCTATGCAACCTACTATCTTGTGGATAAGCTGAAAGTCAAATTAAGAGAAGTTCCAGAACTAGAAAAGCTGCTATTGGATGTAGAACAACCTTTAGAACCTGTGTTGGCGACAATGGAAAATACAGGCATTAGATTAGATACCAAATATCTCCAGCAGTTTGCTCAACAGCTAAATCAAGACTTATTCAAGCTTGAACAGGATACTTATCAAGCAGCAGGAGAGGAATTTAATTTAAGTTCCCCAAAACAGTTAAGTGTAATCCTGTTTGAGAAATTAGGGCTTGATCTTAAGAAATCCCGCAAAACCAAAACAGGTTATTCCACCAATCAACAGGTACTAGAAAAGCTGCGGGGAGATCATCCTGTAATCGACAATATGCTAGAGTACCGAACTTTAGCTAAACTTAAATCTACTTACGTTGATGCTTTACCTGCTCTAGTGAGAAAGTCCACAGGAAGGCTACATACAGACTTTAATCAATCAGTCGTTGCTACAGGCAGATTATCCTCTTCTAATCCTAATCTGCAAAACATTCCCATCCGTACCGAGTTTTCGCGCCAGATTCGTCAGGCGTTTATTCCCGAAGAGGGTTGGTTACTAGTTGCTGCTGACTATTCCCAAATTGAACTAAGAATTTTGGCTCATCTTAGCCAAGAGCCTGTTTTAATAGATGCTTACTGTAATGGGAAAGATGTTCATAAGGTAACGGCACAACTGCTGTTTGATAAATTAGACATTACTTCAGAAGAAAGACGTTTAGGTAAAATTATTAACTTTGGCGTAATTTATGGCATGGGAGCGCAAAGATTTTCCCGTGAATCTGGTTTTAAAACTGATGTTGGTAAAAAGTTTATTGAAAAATATCGTGAGCAATATGCCCATGTGTTTGGGTATCTAGAAAATGTCAAAAAACAGGCGATCGCTTTAGGTTATGTTCAGACAATTTTAGGTAGAAGACGTTACGTTAATTTATTTAGCGACAGTCTTAAAATGCTGCGGGGAAGCGATCCAGCAGTAATTAATTTAGATCATTTAGATTACAGCTATAACGATGCTCAAACCTTAAGAGCAGCAGCTAATGCGCCGATCCAGGGTTCTAGTGCAGATATTATTAAGCTGGCGATGATTAAGCTACAGAATATCTTAAAAGACTATCAAGCTAGGTTATTACTACAGGTGCATGACGAATTAGTACTAGAAGTTCCCCCTGAAGAATGGCAACAATTACAGCCGATCATTAAATCCACTATGGAAAATGCTGTTCAGTTAAGCATTCCTTTGGCAGTGGATATTAATGCAGGTAAAAACTGGATGGAAGCAAAATAAAATGTTTATTTAGGTTAAACCTTAGGTTTAACCTAAACCACTCGTCGCTCTATAGCTTGGCGATCTGCTGCTGAAAATACTCGACTTTATAATCTAGCGCTTGAGCTAATTTTAAAGCTTGCTGAAAATACTGCTTGGCTTGTGTTTTTCGCTCTGATTTTAAATATATTTTGCCCAATGTATCATAAGTATTGATTAAGCCATAATGATTATAAGACTGGCGTTGTATTGTCAGTAGCTGAGTAAAAGTGGCGATCGCTTTTTTTTCTTGTCTCTCTTTGAGATACAGTTTTCCCAGACTGTCTAAGGCATCATCGGCGATCGCTAATTGTTGGGTTGTGGAAGCTAATCTAAATCCTCGCTCATAAGCTTCAATAGCTTTGGGAGTTTGAGTTAAAGTTTGATAGTCATGGGCGATCGCCAATTCTAATTTAGCCACTTGAGCTAGTTTTTTAACCGCAGTATAGTTTTCAATTAAACGCTCTCTAGTGGCTATAGCTGGGGCAATTTGATTAGTGCGGTCGTAGAGATTGATTAAAGTATTTAAATAGAAATTAACTTGCTCTGAATTAGATTTTGATTCAGCCAAAGTCAATAATTCTTGATAGGTTTTGGCTGCTGATGAATAGTTAAATTTGGCTATATAAAGTTCCCCTAAAGTTTTAAGGTTTGCTTCAACTGCAACTAAATTCTTTTGCTGTTTATTGTTGCTCAGGATTTGTTGATAAATAGCGATCGCCTGCTCTGGATATTTTATCTGTTGATAGGCTATAGCAAAGCGTTCTAGTAATTTAGAATCTAAATCGGCAATAGTTATTTTTTTCTCGATCCCCATTAAACGATTAGCAATATTTCGTAGATCCCCAGCTCGGTTTTCTTGCCAAGCGATCGCGCCAACTTTACCTAGAGCTTCAATTTCCACTTCGGTATTAATAGCGCGAGCAAGTTTTAATTGGCGGTAGAATAGTTCAAATGATCTATTTGTATTCCCTTGCTGCAACTCTTGCGTTGCGGTTTGTTCCAGCCGTTCAATCTCCTGCTTAAGGCGATAAATTTCAAAGGAAGATAGCTGCCGTTTACCATAACCATCAGGAATTAAAGGATCGCGAGAATCTACTCCCGTTTGTAAAGGATTAGCTATCTGGGATTGAGCCAATAATTTTTGCGTAGCTAAAAGATTAATACTTCCCGCCAAGAAACAGCTCAATACAACCTTCCAACTATTCACTTATTACTCCTAACTCGAAAATGGATATACTCCAGTAATAACCTCATTAGCTTTTAATTGACCAACTCTCGCTCCTGGATCATTTTTATCTGCTTTGATAAGGCTGTTAACAGGTAAGATTAGCCTACGATCGATACTGGTGGTGAGGACAATATTTTCTTGATCCGTAGTTGCGATAATTCCCGCTAAGGTATCTTCTTTAATTGTAAATTGAATTGCTTGAGTGCCAATATCCCCTCGATTTCCTAATCTGAGAGAGTTAACGGGGATCACTTTACCAAATCCTAATTGAGAAATCACAGCCAGAGAATCCTCTGATTTGACATTACAGCAACCTGCCAGATTTTCTTTCACTCGTAAACGCATGACCCTACTTCCCTGAGCATTTCTACCCATCAAAGGGATCTGTAGATCGTCAATTGGTAACCTTAAGATACGTCCCCCAGTAGTAGCGATCGCCATTTCTGCTTCAATGGTAAAGCAAAAGTATTTAAGAGTGTCTTTTTCCTTGAGCTTGATTAAAACTAATCCCCGATTGCCTAGAGCCTCTAATTCTTGAGCAGCTAGACGTTTAATGATCCCCTTGTCCGTCAACATAATTAGATCTAAATTCTGCTGTTCGGGGAGGAAGAAATGCGCCACCGTACCCTGAGCATCTCTTTGTGCTGCGGATGATAGTAGCTCTAAAGCTGGTAATTTAGTCGTTTCTAGGCTAGAAGGAACTTCTTTAATCGGTACAGGATAAGCTTTGCCACTATCAGTAACCACAATTAGCTGATCGCGATCGCCAATTTCTTCTTGATGAAGGAGAAAATCTTGACCCTGTTGGGGAACAGCAGGAGCAGCTTCTTCCTCTGTAGGCGGGTTTGACCAATAAATACAGCCAGAGCTAGTTACCTTTAATTTGGCTTCGAAAGAGCGTTCAAAAGTGAGAGTTGGGGATACTGTCAAAGCTGGATCTTTGGTAGGTTTGCTAGGAGTTTTCTGCTCCTGAGATTTTGGCTGAGTAGGTGAGGGGAGAAGATCTTCGCTAATTGCTACGTTAATAATCCGAGTTCGACGTTTATCATTAAACTTGCGTTTGAGGGAACGTAATTCTTTTTTAAGAGATTTCAAGAGTTCATGGCGATCGCCTAAAATGTTACTCAATTCGGCAATTCTTTCTTGAAGATCTGCTGATTCTGTTTCTAACTTCTGCCTTTCCAAGCCTGTTAAACGGCGCATCGGCATTGCCAAAATCGAATCTCCCTGAGTAGGGGACAAGTCAAGCTCCTCTTGAAGTTGTATTTTAGCAGTAGTACCGTCAGGAGCATGGCGCAGAATTTCGATTACTGCATCCAGCTGGTTGAGAGCCAATAATAATCCTTCTACGAGATGCAGCCTTTGATTAGCCTGCTCTAATTCGTGACTATATTGCCTTCTAAGAGTTTCTTCGCGGAATTTGAGGAATTCTTCTAAGATACCGCGTAAGGGTAGCTGAACTGGCTTATTATCCACTAATGCCAGCATAATTGTTCCAAAATTACTTTGTAATGCTGTCTGGCGATAAAGCTGATGTAATACCTTTTTAGCCGTAAGATCTTTTTTGAGTTCAATCACGACTCGCATCCCACTGCGATCGCTTTCGTCTCGAATATCTGAAATACCCTCAATTTTGCCTTGGTTAACCAAAGCAGCAACCTTTTCAATCCACCCCGCCTTATTGACTTGATAGGGTAGTTCGGTAATTACCAGAGCTTTCTTTTCTTTACGACGTTTTTTACCTGTGGCAATTTTTTCAATTTGAGCAATCCCCCGCATTTTAATGATGCCTTTTCCTGTGCGATAGGCATCTTGGATTCCCTGAACCTCAACAATTTCCCCACCTGTGGGAAAATCAGGCCCAGGTATAAGTTCCCAGAGTTTTTCGTCAGTTATGGTAGGACGATCTATCAGAGCAATTAGACCATCTACTACCTCACCCAAATTGTGAGGGGGAATATTGGTAGCCATGCCAACGGCAATTCCCGAACAGCCATTAAGCAACAGAATTGGTAGTTGGACAGGTAGAACAACAGGTTCGGTTTGAGAACTATCAAAATTGTCGCTAAAATTTACCGTAGATTCCCCAATCTCGGTCAACATTGCTTCATAAGCTACAGGCGCTAATCTGGTTTCGGTATAACGCATTGCTGCGGGGGGATCGTTATCTACCGAACCAAAGTTACCATGACCATCTAAAAGAGGATAGCGGGTAGAAAAGCTCTGTACCAAACGGACTAAAGCATCATACACCGACTGATCGCCATGAGGATGATATTTACCTAAAACATCCCCCACAACACGAGCGCACTTACGATAGGGACGATCTGGGGTAAGTCCCAATTCATACATTGCATAGAGAATGCGCCGATGTACAGGCTTCAATCCATCACGCACGTCAGGTAAGGCTCGACCCACAATGACGCTCATAGCATATTCTAGATATGATCTCTCCATTTCCTGATGTAAAGGAGTGGGGATAATCTGACCGTTTCCTAACAAATTAAGCTGCTGTGCCATTCAAAAGTCTCCAAGATTTACCAAAAAAGATGCCCAAAAAAATTGAGGCTGAGTTAACGAGAATCATCAAGATTTAAAAATATAGCGCAGTTGGACTTTGATTATGTTTTAGTTAAACTTTGCGATCTCGCCGTTTTAAGCCACAATAAACAAAAGCTGATCTAAGCTAAATTTCGCTCTTGGTAGTTTTTAATCTTAAGTTTCCTAAATCCAACCTGACTTTCTGAGTAACATCTATGACAACGGTTTTGATTGTAGAAGATGATCCGATCAATTTGCGTGTTTTTTCCAAAATACTCACAAAAAGAGGCGGTTTGCAAGTCAAAGGGACAGAAGTTGTCGAAGAAGTCTTGCATTATGCTCAGTCTGGAGAAATAGATGCAATTTTGATGGATGTTGCTCTAGCTAATAGTTCTTATCAGGGTAAACCAGTAGATGGGATCAAAATCACTCAAATGCTTAAAGCAGATGACAAAACTGCTAATTTACCAATAATTTTGGTGACTGCTCACGCTATGGAAGGCGATCGCGAAAACTTTCTTAAGCAGAGTGGTGCAGACGGCTATATTTCTAAACCAGTAGTCGATCATGAAGCATTTATTCATCAAATCGTTTCTTTAATCAATAAGACATAATCTCAAATTTTGCAATCAAGCTTAATCGATCTTCTTTTGCTGTGAATTCTATCTTAGTACAATAGTTCTTTTAGTCTACTTTTGGCAACTTTTGACTGAGGACAAAATCTTTCCCTTGGCTGACTGTTCAGGAAATTAATTGAAATGACTATATTGTTCTAATCTTTGGTTCAGTTGCCAGAATTCAAGCAATTTTCCAATACCTGACCAACACCTTGTGCGGTAAGTTCCCAGCTAAAAAGCTTGCCTCTAGCTAATCCCTGGTGAATCAGATTAGTTTTTAATTCCGTATTGGTTAATATTTGATACATTCCTTGAGCAATGCTGTCTACACTGTAAGGATCGACATATAAGACACTATTTCCGCCAACTTCAGGAATAGATGTAACTTTAGAGGTAATGACGGGACAACCACAAGCCATCGCCTCTAATACAGGTAGTCCAAACCCTTCATACAGTGAAGCAAAAACTAAAGCTTGAGCCATTGAATATAGGCTAGGAAGAACAGCGGTTGGGACATAATCGAGAAAGATGATGCGATCTTTAGCAGCAAGTTTGGCGGTTTGACGCTCAATTTCGGGATAGAAAAAATCGTCTTTTTTTCCTGTAATTACAAATTGATAATCTTTGAGGGGTAAACTGTCAAAAGCTTCCAGGCAGCGACTCAAATTTTTATAAAAGCGCATATCGCCCACGTAAAGCAGATATTTATCCAAGCCGTATTGCTGAAGAATTCTAGGATCGGCTTGAGGATAAAACAAATCCTGAGCATAGCCGTTGTAAACTACGTTAATTGAGTCAGGATCAAGCCGATAGTTTTTGACTAGATCTTGCTTGGTATATTCAGAGACGCAGATAATGCCTTGAGACTGTTTTAGTAAAAAAGGTAGAGCGTAAAGATAGTAATATTTCCACTTAGGACTTAGTTCGGGATACTTGAGGGGGATTAAATCATGGACAGTTACTATCTGCGGAATACAAGGGAAAAAAATGCCTTCAGCTACGGGAGAAAAAAATAGGTCAGCTTGCTGATGTTTAAACTGTTGATTTAATACGGTTTGATACCAGAAAATTCGCTTAATGTGTCCTGAAAAACCGCGATCGGGGGATAATGAGGGATCTACTGGGATCACCTGTTGGGGATATTGAGATTTAAAGCAATCTGCTTGAGAATACAGCCGAAAATTAAACTGGCGTTGGTCAAGTGAATCTTTTAGGCAATTACCATTCATTAATTCAGCAATTAAGTTCTGATTAACTACCCCCAAACCACTACCTTGTTCTTGAATATAAGTGCCGTTGATGGCGATTTTAGGCAGCTGGGACATTAGTTATTACTAATTACTTTTCATCTCGTTTGGCGATCGCATATTCCTTAAATCGTTCAAGATCAGCCATTACCGTAGACTCAACGATATCGCCGATTAAACTATCCATCAGCTTACCAATAATCCCTGGAACGGCATAAGCAAAAGACATTTTGACAATACAGCTATCTTTGCGATCGTAAAAGCGAATTGCCCCTTTATTGGGTAAACCATCCACAGACTGCCATTCGATTATTTGCTCGGGAACAACCTGAACAATGCGTGACAGCCAAGTAAAGTTAAAACCTCCAGTAGCTAGTTTCCAGCGGGATAATTCGGGGTTTTCTGCTAAGATTTTGACCGACTCGATCCACTTCATCCAGATTGTCATCTGTTCGAGATCTGACCATAGACTCCAGGCTAATTCAATGCTTACGGGAACTTCAATTTGGACGGTATGTTCTAGCCAGTCAGTCATGGCGCTTCTCCTGTGAAGATTGTCGGGTGGGCTGTACCCAGTTTTTAATTATCTAATGTTTCAGCAATAATAAGACCCACCTGATTTAAATTGCGATCGCGCGTTATGCTACTACCGCCTTTAATTGTTCGACATAGGCTAAAATTGCTTTAGCTGCCTGTTTACCTGATAGGGTAGCTCCTTCCATGCTATCGATATAGTCTTGCTGAGTATAGCTACCAGCTAAAAAGAAATTACTGATAGGAGTGTGTTGGGGTGGACGATAGGGATCCATTCCTGGCGCTTCTCGATAGAGAGATTCTGCGAGCTTAACCACGCTGTACCAAGTCATATTCAACTCTCTCGAAGAAGGAAATAGCTTGTGTACCTGTGCCAGAATATGCTGGGCAATATCTTCATTTTTTTCTTTAATAAAGGGGTCGCCTGGAGTAAGGACTAACTGAAGTAATGAACCCTCTCCTGGTTTATAGTAATCTGCTGGACTGGTTAAAGCTAAATCGGCAAAACAAGAAAAATCTGCATCAGGTGTATAAAGCAAATTATCAATTCCTGCAGCCTTTTGTAATTGCTGGCGATTTTCTGCGTCATTTAATTCGGTTACCCAACCATCAAAACGCAACTGTACCGTGGCAACAGGAACCGCATCTAGCTGGTAGATGTTATCGAATTCTGACCATTTGCGCCAAGCTTGAGGAATTACCTTCTTAATTCCAGGTACGTCACAAGCACAGACATAGGCATCCGCTCTAATAGTTTTTGTGGTTTCACCATTGCTCACCACAATTCCAGTAACTTTCGTGGTGTCGCCCAAATCTTCAAACAAGATTTCTTTAACTCGATGACGAGTATGAATTTTTGTCCCTCGCGCCTCAAGGTAATCCACAATAGGCTTGTGGAGATACTCACTAGGAGAGCCTTCAAGCATTCTTAAAACAGAGGCTTCAGTTTTAGTAGCGAAAAACTGAAAAATAGTTAACATGCAGCGAGCGGAGATATTTTCCGTATCAATAAAGCCTAACGCATAGGCAATCGGATCCCACATCTTTCTCAAGCTGCCGTTGTTCCCACCGTGACTGCGAAACCAGTCCGCAAAGCTAATCGAATCAAGATTGCGAATTATTCTCATTGCTCCTTCAGGATCAATCAAGGCTCTGACAATAGGACTTGTCCCTAAAGCCAAAGAGTTAGCTGCTTTATCAACCGTTGAGAGTTGCGAGGTAGTGAAAAAAGCCTTCAAACCGTTGAAGGGTGCGCCAGTTAGAAAGCGAAAATCGAGTTCACCGATTCTCCCTCCTTCATTAATAAAAGTATGGGTGTGCTGCTTAAGACGCAGGTTATCCAATGCACCTACCTTTGCCATTAAGCCAAACAAATTATAGTAGCAGCCAAAAAAGACGTGCAGCCCCATTTCCAGATGATTACCATCTTTGTCTATCCAGCTACCAACTTTGCCTCCCACAAACGGGCGAGCTTCAAATATTTCTATCTCAGCACCCGCATCAACTAAATCAATAGCTGTTGCCATGCCTGCTAATCCTGCACCAACAATTGCTACGCGCATTAAATTCCTGATTTCCCAACAGCGGTTACTTTACATATTGTAAGATAAATCGCCCTTCTTAATTCTCTTCGCCAAATGTTTTGAGCCTTGTGAAAAAAGAAGACATATCGGGTAAAGGAATAAACTGATGAATGATCTTAGTTCCTGCCGTAAAATCTGACCACACAGGATTGTAGGATAGTCCCCAATTAGAAATCAACGATACACTTGAACGTGAGCTTGCTGGATTATTAACCGCTTTTTTCAAATTTGGGCTATCTTTCTCTTGGGTGGCAGTTGGTGTCTGACGTTCTGATAGTTCTGCTGTAGCTGACATCTCAGATTTGGGCTTATCTAAACTATCTAAACTAATGGTGTTAGATTCAAAAGGGCTGGCACTTAAGTCTGACAAATCGCAAAGATGCTTGGGCAATTTACGACAGATTAATCGTTCAAACTCGTAAGTGAAATGAGGATTAGGTGTGCCGATACGCAGCCAAACATTTAAAATTTGCTCAATTGAGATTGCTTTGTAACGTCCTAGGTAGAGCGCTTCGATAGTCGCCAATCTAATCCAGTTAGCATGATACATATCTAGCCAATACTCTAGTAGTTTTTCGGCATGATCGCGCCCTAAATCAAAAGCATAACTATCAATCAAGGAGCGAGCTTGTGCCAAGGATAAATCTTGAGTTAGTTCATTCATTGATCTTTGTTAATTAAAGTTGCTTAAAAATACAGATTTTTTGATTCGAGAAACTTAAAGTCAGAAGTAAAACTTCGATCTAATTCTAGCGACTAAATTAAAATCTATCTAGATTAAATGCGATCGCATTTAATTTATTGATCAACTAGAATGCTTATTTAAGTTAAACGATTTATTTCAGCTTTATTTTGCCCCAAAATTATAATTAAATTAGCATAGCCCTCAAATAAAATCGGCAGGAGCAGGTTTGGGTTTAGCAATTGTCAAAGCGATCGCCGCAGCCCATAAAAGTTCGATTCGTCTTGATTCCCATTTGGGGATGGGAGCTAAATTTACGATTGTGTTTGTTGCCCTTAAGAAGAAGTAAGGAAGGGGCTAGGGAGCAATCAACAATCAACAATTAACAAAACCATAAGAAGTTTCTCATGGTTTATTAACAACACATTCATAAAGAAGACATTAAATAAGGTTTAAGCAAAGGTTAACAATTTAGATTCCTAAGAAGACTTTGAATTGGAAGCGCTTGAGAAGAGCGATTAGCAGAGTCACTCTTTGGATACTAGGCGATTACCAGAAGGGTAGGCTTCGCGATCGCACCTAGCCCACCAGATGACTTAAATACTTAGAAAATGCCTCAAAAAATTATACCCCCAAGCAAATTTTTATCTGATCAATCAGTCCATTTCTGGCAGCAAAAAACTTTTTTAGTGCCTGTATTAATTACCATAGCAGCGATTATCGTCAGTTTGCCTGCTAGCTTACCAGTTCAGGGACGTTTAGCCTTATTTACCTTTTTGGTGGCAACCATTTTTTGGTCAATCACCTCCCTCAATGCAGCTTACGTTGCTTTATGTTCAGCAATCATGCTGGTTTTAACAGGGGCAATATCCCAAGAACAATTTTTTGCTTCGATGGGTTCAAAGGTAGTTTGGTTAATGATTGGGGCGTTTATTTTGGGCAATGCGGTCAAAGAGACTGGTTTAGCAGCCAGGTTAACCTACATGGTAGTAGCCAAAGCTAATAATGTCGCTAATCTCTTTTGGTTATTAACGACAGTCCTGATTCCTCTTTCTTTCTTAATTCCCTCAACTTCTGGTCGGGCTGCTGTCACTTATCCTGTATTTCGCAGTATTACAGAGGAGATCGCTGACAAGCAAATTAGACGTACTCTCTGTTTATTGATGCCTACCGTTATTTTGGTTTCTACCATTGTTTCTTTAACAGGTGCAGGTTCTCATTTAGTTGCTAACGATCTTCTAGAACAGATTGCCAAGCAAGAAATTTCTTTCGGTCAATGGATACTTTATGGTTTGCCTTTTGGGGTAGTCGCTAGTTACATCTCTTGCTGGGTTACCTCGCGGACGTTTTTGAATAAAGAACAGTTACAGAAGCCATTAAACCTACCACAATTACCAGCACAATCTTTGTCTCTAAAAGAGCGAAAAACTTTGGGGATTACCTTACTCATGCTGATTTTTTGGTTAACAGAAGCTTGGCATGGATTGGAAATTGCCACAGTCACGATGATTGGAGCAGTATTCCTGACAATGCCCAGATTTGGAGTAGTTCAATGGAAAAGCAGTGTTAAAGCTGTTTCTTGGAATTTAATTATCTTTGTGGCAGCTACTTTAGTTTTGGGACATTCTCTAATTGAGTCTGGTGCATCTCAGTGGATTTTCGACCACATTTTTCACTGGAGCGACGTACATAGCACCCGATCTAGTTTGATTATTTTTGTCTTGCTGGCAATTATTTCTCTCACTTCCCATATCTATATGACTTCTCACACCGCTAGAGCAGCAGCTTTAGTCCCTCCCTTGCTTTACCTTGCCAGCAGTTTAAACCTCAATCCAGTAGCAGTAATGTTTCTTAGTACTTTGGGAATGGATTATTGTTTAACTTTTCCAGTTAGTTCTAAAGCGTTGCTGGTTTATCAAGAATTAGATGAAGACGGTTTTCAACCCCAAGATTTGCTTCGTCTAAGTTCGGTGCTGATTGTGATTCATCTTGTCCTGATGGTCTTATTTTACTACACCTGGTGGCGATGGGTGGGGTTATCGCTTTGAAAAACAATTAATTAATCAAATAAAAAAAGCGGCTAAATTAACCGCAGGAGATAATAATGACACTTAATATTTTAATTGCTCCCTCTGGATTTAAAGAAAGTATTGATGCCGAACAAGTTGCTGATTGTATTGCCCAAGGCATTGTTAGAGCTATACCTGATGTCCGAATCTTCAAAGTACCTTTGGTAGATGGTGGAGAAGGATTTACCAAAACCTTAGTTGCAGCTACGGGTGGTACATTGCATCATCTGGAAGTAACTGGCCCTGTTGGCGAAAAAGTCACTGCTCATTTTGGCTTTTTGGGCAAAACTAAAGTTAAAACTGCGGTGTTAGAAATGGCAGCAGCAGCAGGCTTACGTCTTGTGCCTTCAGATTTGCGCAATCCTTTGGTAACAACTACCTACGGTGTTGGCGAATTGATTAAAGCAGCTTTAGATGCTGGTGCAGAAAGAATCTTAGTTGGTTGTGGTGATTCTGGTACTAATGATGGTGGTGCAGGTATGGCACAAGCTTTGGGAGTAAAGTTATTGGATGACCATGGCAAAGAATTAGGTTTAGGTTGCAGTGAATTAATTAAACTCAAACAAATTGATATCTCGCAAAGAGATTCACGTCTCGACAAAGTACAAATTGATGTCGCTTGCAATTGGCATAATGTTTTGTGTGGATTAGAGGGGGTAGCAAGAGTCTTTGGGCCACAAAAAGGTGCTTCACCCGAAATTGTCGACCAAATGGAATTAGCACTGGAACATTACGCTAGCGCGATCGCAACTCATTTGAATATCGATGTGAAAGAAATGCCTGGTAGTGGTGCATCTGGTGGTTTGGGGACTGGTTTACATGCTTTGATTGGAGCTAGATTATACCCCCGTTACGAAATTGTCATGCAATATTTGGATTTGGATAAATTAATCCCAGAAGTCGATTTAGTGATTACAGCAGAGGGTTGTATCGATTATCAAACGCCACGGGGTAAAATTCCTGCCGAAGTTGCCAAGCGAGCTAAACTTTACGATTTACCCGTAATTGCTTTAGTGGGGACGATTGGTGAAGGGGCAGACCTTAACTTACACCACGGCATCGATCACTATACAAGTATTTTGAGCTATCCTTGTCAACTTAATGAAGCGATCGCCCAAACGGCAACCCTCCTGACCAATACTGCTGAACAAATTGCCCGTTTGCTTTTGGTAGGAAAACAAATTCGTCGTGCGACTTTCGCTGGATGGTAAGATCACCTACTAGCTTAATTAATACTTCTAATGGCTTCTAGTAAACCTCTAGCTTTATTTAAAGTTTCTTGATACTCCGATTCGGGAACAGAATCAGCCACCATCCCAGCCCCTGACTGAACTGAAACCAGACATTGATTGTCTTGATAAGGGCGAACAATCATCGTGCGAATGGTGATCGCAGTATTTAACTGTCCCTCAAAGTCGTAATAGCCATAGACTCCAGAATAAGGACCACGCCTTTCTGACTCTAGTTCATGAATAATTTCCATAGCCCTGATTTTTGGTGCGCCACTAACCGTCCCCGCAGGAAAACAGGCTTTTAATAAATCCCAAGCAGTTTTACCAGGTTCAATTTCTCCCACTACATTGCTGACAATGTGCATGACATGAGAATAGCGCTCGATCACCATTAATTCATCCACCACAACACTACCCTTAACGCAAACTCGTCCAAGATCATTGCGTCCAAGATCTACCAGCATAATATGCTCGGCAACTTCTTTGGGGTCAGCTAACAAGTCTGCTGCATAAGCTCGATCTTCTCCCTCAGTTTTTCCTCGGGGGCGAGTACCCGCAATGGGTCTTAGGGTAGCAGTGAGTCGATCATTTTCGGTTAAATCCGCCTTAACCATAACTTCGGGAGACGAGCCAATTAGCTGCCAATCGCCAAACTGATAGTAGCTCATATAGGGAGAAGGATTAACCAACCGTAGGGAGCGATATAAATTAAAGGGATGTCCTTTATAAACAGTAGAAAGTTTTTGGGATAAGACTGCCTGAAAAATATCCCCTGCATGAATATACTCTTTTACTTTATTGACGTTAGCGCAAAACAGCTTTTTATCGGTATTGCTACAGTAGACTATCCCGCCATCTTCTGATGAACTAGTGTGATGGGGATTCCAAGCTAATACTTTTGCTTCGATGGGTAAAGGTAACTGAAGCTTAAGTATCAATTTTGTCACGCGATCGCCAGCTATCTGATAGGCTTGTTCTATGGTTTGACCCTCATCTCGTAAGTCGGCATAGGAAATCGCCCAGATTTTGCGCTTCACCTGGTCAAAAATAATCACGTTATCTACCTGCATCCAGACTCCATCGGGCAAGTCTTCAGGTTTAAGTTCTTGAACGGGAACTCGTGGTTCAATCCAGCGAATTAACTCATAACCCCAGACCCCAAATAATCCCCCAATGCCAGGAGGAAGTTCTGGTAGCTTTACAGGTTTAATCGATTCAAGACATTGATTACAAATCTCAAAAGGATTGCCTTTAAATGTGTCAATCGACCCATCTCGGTGAGTCTGAGTAGTTGTTTCGCCTCTAGCTTCTAATACCCACATGGGGTCGCAGCCTAAAAAACTATAGCGACCCAATTTTTCTTCTCCCTCAACCGATTCTAAAAGAAAGTTGTAAGGTTGACCCGCACATACTTTATACCAAGCCGACACAGGTGTTTCCAAATCAGCAACCAATTCTTGATATACAGGAATAAAATTACCTCGTTGCGCTAGTTCAGTAAACTGCTCTAAATTGGGAAAAATCATATTAGAGTACGTAGAAAAAAGGACTGATATATCTCTAAAAAGCTAATGGTTAAAACAGCATTACTAGCAGTTGCATATTTAAACTAGCAACATCAAAAACTTCCATAAAAAAGAAGGATAAGTCAGAAACATAATTTGTTTTTGCTCGATCCTTCTTAATGTTATCTGCTTGCTGGCTATACCTCGTAAGGTGCTTTCCCAGAAAACTTAATTGTAGCTGGCTGAGGGTTTTGACCAATTCTGCGGTCTTTTGTACCGTGATATTCCCTGCCCTCGTTTACTTTCTCTGGGAAAACGCCATCCGCAGGATGGAGATATTGAATTTCTCCGCTGGGAAAGATGCGATAGACTTTGTAGTCTTGAATTTTGGGCTTGAATTTATTACGGAATTGCGCTCCTAAAGCTAGACACTGTTCTTTGCGCGCTAAATAAAGCAGGTTTTCTCCTTCATTCATAATCGCTGCACCACCAGTAGGCATTTCAAAGACTTGCTCTTTATTGCTTGTCCAGGTGATCGCGTATTTTTCTTCTACTTCTGCTTTGGTTAGTAAGCCACCTGTGCTACCACCAAACTGGGGAGTCTTCCCAGAAAGCTTCATTGTTTCTGCCATGTTAATAAAAATCCTCAATTAAAGGTATTTAGCGCATCCTATCATTCGCTTCGGGACAATATAATCACTGTGTCAAAAACTGTAACAGTTTGTAGCAGCGAGAACTCGCAGCACTCAAAATCATTTTGAGTGCTGCGAGTTAATTCTATTGCTTTTGCTTACTTTTTTGGATGCTCTTTTGATATTTGGCAGAAAGAGAATTTTTGGGTGGTGATTTGTGTTTGCTTGCTTTAAGGGGGATAGTAAAGTGAAAGATGCTGCCTTGGTCTTTGCCTGGGGATTCTGCCCAGATTTCGCCCCCCCAGTTTTTTACCACCTGGCGACAAATTGCCAAACCTAACCCTGTTCCTCCCGCACTACGGCGTAAAGCTCCTTCTTCTTGATAGAAACGATCAAAAACAGTTTCTAAGCTGCCCGTCTCAATCCCTCTTCCCGTATCGGCAACAGTTACTTCTAGAGTTTTTCCCCCACCAGCTTTAACGGCGATCGCAATTGTGCCGTCAGCTTGAGTAAATTTGCAGGCATTATCTAGTAGCTTGGCTAATACTTCTACTAGCCATTCACCGTCAATCTCAATCAGAGGAAGATCTTCAGGGGAAGTGAAGTTTTTTATTTGGGGCATGGACTGTTCTAATTTACGCGCCTTAACGTTACTGATTGCCAAGTCAATACATTCGCTAATCGATAAAGTTTCGATATTCCATTCCACTCCACCTCCTTCTAGCCGAGAGAGAGTCAGGAAATCTTGCACTAAGTTACGCATTCTTTCGGCATCTTTAAGAGCGGTATCCAGCATAATCTGACTCAATTCCGATGCCATATCTGGTTCGCTAGCCAGACTTTCCAAACACACTTGGATTGTAGACAGGGGAGTACGCAGCTCATGCCCGACGATCGCTACTAAATTGGAACGAGTGCGGTCTAAAGCTTCTAGCTGTTCGTTAAGGTTTTCCAAGTCAGCATAGGCTTCTGCTTGAATCAGTGCCACCCCAACCTGAGTAGCGATCGCATCTACCAGGGCAATATCGTCTGGTTTCCAAGCAATTGGCTCATTAGCACAATGATGAAGTTCCATTACGCCTAATAACTTACCCTGGTAAAAAATTGGCACTAGTAGACAGGAGGACATAGAATAATTTTGAATTAAATTCTCAAAAAACTCTCCTGTGCCTCGCTCCCAAGCTACTGTGGTCAGACGCTCATCTTCAAAAGTGTTATCAACCCTCACTGTTTCGGTAGTGGCGATCGCTTCTTCAAATAAGGGATTATTAGCTAACTGCCACTTTTGTCCTTTAACCGACTTAATTCCCGGACTAGTAAATTCTCGGTCAATAGTAGCTACCGCGTCATTTTCATGACAACGATAGATAATACAGCGACAGACTTCGATCCCCTCTCCGAGTTTTTGTACCGCTACCTGCAAAATTTGCTTAGTATTGAGCGATCGCCTCACGGCATCAGTCACCGAATTTAACAGTTGTTCTTTTTGCTGCTTAACTGCCAAAGATTTATTGGCCTTAAGTAATTTATATTGGCTAGCCTGAAGATAAGTTACTAGCCTTTGCACAAAGGGATCGGGGTTGGCTAGAGGAGAATCAATTTGAACTGTAGGCTGAGTTATTGATGAATCGGTGATATATAAATCATGGGCTTGAGCAATTTTATCGGCTAATTCTGGTCGATATAGAGCAATCCTGGACAGCATTATTTTGCCAGCCTTCATCGTTACAAAGCGATCAAAGGTCCAGATGCCTTCAAAGCGACGATTCGTATCCATTGCCGAGACGTATTTATTATCAGTGGCAGGAACATTCCGCTCACGGCAAATTAAGCAGCTAGCATAGTGCTGTCCAATAATCACCAAATGCCACTCTTGAGCCAGGGCATCATCAGGTCGAAAGGCAATGGTTTCATAGTCCCCAGAGCCGTTACTAAAGTCTGTTTCTGGGGCAGCTAAAACATATACTTGAGAGGACTTTTGGGCAATCCGCCGATAACGATGAGATTCTTGACGATAAAAACGCTCTCTTTGAAAGCTAGCAATTACTAGAGGCGTATCAAAATCATTTAATACCAGATCCTCCATCGCATGAGACAGGGCGGTTAAGGAAGACTTAAAGTACATTTGCGGTCGCCAGCCTGTGCAATTATCAAGCAACTGCTGCACCACAGATTTAGAAATACTCATCTATAAAATTTTTAGTTAAAAACCACTCCCGCAAAAATCATGCTAGCTCCCTTAATCTCAAGAGAGGAAGATGGGCGACGGAAACTGCCCTATTTCAATATCCTACAAAAAACTTGTTACCTTGCTACTATTGGCAATCATAATTCGCAACAATCGAGATAATTTGGCAAAAGCTGATATAAACTCTAAATTAAATCAATATTTGTCATTAAGCGCCTCCACCAATCATCAAGATTAAGTATGTTTGATCGTTTTCGACCCACCCTGACAGGAATTGCTGCCACTCTACTCTGGGCGATCGCTTCCCCTTCTAAAGCTTTAGAGGTCAAGATTTCTCCGCCAACACCTCAGTTAGGAGACACGATTTCAGTATTGGTCAAGACCGATGATCCCAGTAGTACACCAACTGTCAAAGTTAATCAACAGGAGCAGCCTGTATTTAAAAACAACGATCAATATCGCGCTTTTATTCCGACTTCACCCCTTAATTCTCCTGGAAAAATGACGGTAGAAGTGGAAGGGGATAATACCACCAGCAATATTGGAGTTTGGTTGAAAAACAGAGTTTTTCCCGTACAGCGAATCACCCTAACTGGCAGTGCTGCTCGTCCAGCAACTCAGCTAGAGTTAGATCGGGTGGCAGCATTTAAAAATTTAGTTACTCCGCAAAAATTTTGGCAAGGAGCTTTTATTCGCCCTAATGCCAGTCGCATTTCGACAGGATTTGGTGTTCGTCGTTACTACAATAATGTCTTTGCCGAAGATTATTATCATAAAGGAGTTGACTATGCTGGAGGTTATGGCTCACCTATAGTTGCTCCTGCCGCAGGTCAAGTTCGCCTCGTTGGTCGAGAAGATGAAGGCTTTCACGTTCACGGTAATGTGATTGGCATCGATCACGGACAGGGAGTACTGAGTATCTTTATGCATCTTCAAGATATTGAAGTTACAGAAGGAGCAATGGTTAAGGCAGGACAGCGTATTGGCACAATTGGTGATACTGGAGCTTCCGCAGGGCCCCACTTACATTGGGGTTTGTATGTTAATCAGGTGTCAGTAGATCCTGTACCCTGGCGGTTTGGGGCGATAGACTAGAACTGCTGATTTTCAAGACTTATTACTGTCACTACTACGTTCAGGAAATGAGATTTTTAGCCAAACTATTGTTCCGATTCAGGAAAATAGAGATTAAGATAGTGCGAAGGATGAGCTAGATTTGCATTTATCTATACAATATCTAAATTTTAATCATGGGAATTAATTCAATCGTTGAACAAGCTTTACGGGATGGCTTTCTTACCCCTAGCATGGAAGCTGAGGTAGGCAAAATTTGTGATACGGCAGCAGAGTTATCAGTAGACGAATACATGGCTTTGGATAAACTCATGGGTTTCCTGCTTACAGGAGAAGTGGTAGCTATGCCTCGTAAACAGTTTATTAACGTCATGGAAGAATTGGTTCTCAGTGAAGCCATCACCCGTGTAGCAGAAATTGAACAAACCAGTGATTCTTCTCTAGATGTAGGGGATATTGCTGCCTATGCTCTTAATCGTTTACCCCCTTTGTATGCCACTACCGAAGAAGGGGCTAGCTATCAGCGTCAAAGAGCCAGACAAGAGCTACAAAATCTAATTCAAAAACAGGTTGCTGAAGCGATCGCTCGCTATTTAGATCGACCAGAATTTTTTCCTGAAAGACAGGCAATTAGCAATAAAAACGATTCTAAAGTGGCAAGTCAACTCAGCAGTTTATTAAAAGACTATGCTCCTAGCTATGAACAAAATAGCAATTTACCCTAATTTTTTGCTCGCGATCTAGGATCGCCGAATCAATTCCCTGGGAACTTTTATAGTTATTTTTTAGTCTAGAAACCACATCTAGAAAGTCTATACTGAGGTTAGTTAAGTAGTATGAGTCTATCTCTTTCTGCATCCTGGTCAAAAGCTAAGATGAGCAATCAAAGCTTAGTGTCTCCTGAAAAACTTTCTAATTACGAGCTTATTGTTTTTTGCCAAGCAGATGCCCAGCCAGATAAGGCAGCTTTTGCGGAATTGCTGAGAAGATACCAGTCTCATCTCAATCGACTGTTTTATCATTTAGCTCCAGATTGGCAAGAACGAGCCGATTTAGCCCAAGAAGTCTGGATTCGAGTCTATCGCAATCTCTACCGTTTACAAGAACCTGCTAAATTTCGTGGCTGGTTAAGTCGCATTGCCACTAATCTTTTTTACGATGAGTTACGCAAGCGCAAGCGAGTAAATCCTCCCTTGTCTTTAGACGCACCTCGATATATTGACGATGGGGAGATGAGTTGGGAACTTCCTGATGATGCCCCTAGCCCCAGCGACGATCTGGCAACTCAAGAGTTTTACGAGCATTTGCGGACAGCAATATCTCAACTTCCTGAAACTTTTAGAACGACAATTGTATTGCGAGAAATTGAAGGGCTGCCTTATGAAGAAATTGCCGAAATGACAGGAGTATCTTTAGGAACAGTAAAATCCAGAATTGCTAGGGCTAGATTAAAACTTCAATCAGTATTGCAAAAATATCTTGATGAAGAGTAGATTAGTAAATATAAGCGGATGACAAATAGTTTCAATAAAATCAATTCAATCAAATTGAATTTGAATTTTGGGCTGTTTATCAATTAAAGATACTGTTGATTCAGTTAAATATTATTTTTCACATTTTTTGATAGCGGTGATGCCAAAATGACATCCAAATTTGAAGATTTAAAACCTGGTAATATGGTTAGCCTCAACCACCTGGAATTACCTAGCGATAGTTTTGAGCTACTTAGTGCTTATCTTGATGGGGAGCTATCGCCAACCCAAAGACATCAAGTACAAACCTGGATTGATCGAGATCCTCAAATCAAAACCCTTTATACCGAACTATTGGCTTTACAGAGCCAGATACATAATTTAGAAGCACCTCCTAACCAAAAAACAGTAGGAGAAATTACAGAGCAAGTATTTCAATCTCTTGATCGTCAGCGTCGTCAACGCAGACTGGTGCTGGGGGGAAGCGCGATCGCGGCATCTTGTTTGGCTACTATAACCAGCCTGATTATAGGAATTATGCCTTCAGGTTTAAAAGTGGCTCACTCTCCCAGCTCAAGGGAAAATTTATCTGATAGCGTCATGTTGGCTGTAGCTTTAAACAAGCCCGCCATTAACATTCCCAAGTCGGTTAACGGTTACAAGATGGAACAGTCACCCTCTCTAAGAAATAAGATTTAGCTATTAGCTATTATTTCAATTCCAGCATCACAAAAGGTGGCATTAGAGATTTTGCGGGGTTACAGATCGTTATTTGCTCAAAATCTGCATAATTCAAATCAAAACTAGCGCTGTTCAAACTATTATTATTTACTCGCTCAAGACTGTAATTGATCGGCAAATCTGTAGGTAAATTACTTCGATTATTCGCCTGGGCAGAATCTTGTGTGCAGGCAGAAGAGGCAGAAATTTGTGGTTCAAACACAATCTCATTGTTATTTGACATGACAGAAGAATAATAGCGATCGCTATCCATACCGACAAAATAAGTCATCTTCCCCGCCTTGGCCAGAAAAATATTGCCTCGAACTAAAGCTTCAGCAGGAACTAGTAAATTATCATTAGCATCTAGTTTAGATTGACGATAATAATAAAATTTTTTACCCACCTGGCAAATGTTTATGTGGTGATTCTCTGTTTCAAAACTATATACGTTTTGATAAGTAGTGTTAAGATTGCGACATTCAGCTCTTGTGACTATACTGTCGGCAACATCAGATGATTGTCCACTCCAAAAAGAGGAGGTTATCAGTAATAGTAGCGTATTTTGTTTACACCAATTAATCATGACAAAGCTAAGTTTTGAGACAAAAAATTGTCTTAATATTTATTAAAGAATCAAACAAATATTCTGACTTGTTCTCAACATTATCAAGATAAGAATAGTCAGTCGTTAGTTTTATTTATATTTCTCTAGTTTAAACTCAAACAGTTAAGAGTTAGACAAGACCACAGTATACGGTCACAATATTAAGTAGCTAGGTGAAATTAAATATAAAATAACGAATTCTTATTTTTCTCCCCTATCTCCACTACTCCACTACCTCACATAAGTCTTTAAATTAATTATGCCTAGCTACTTATGCAGGAGCAGTTAACTACTAGTTCGATTCGCACTGAAGAATTAATTAGTTTGATTCATCCCTAAGAATCCCACCTAAAGGCTTTTAGTAAACGAGTGCCCTAAACGTAAAAATTCTTAATAGCAATTGCCATTAATTCAGTTTACGCTAACAAACTAGGTAGTTTTTGAATCTTTGGCTACAAAATAAAATCGGTACATCAATCATAAAAATAAGGAATTTAGTATGAGCGTTAATTTAGCCACAATGTTGCGCGAAGGGACAAAAAAGTCTCACACCATGGCAGAAAACGTTGGTTTTGTTAAATGTTTTCTCAAAGGAGTAGTTGAAAAGAAGTCTTATCGCAAGCTGGTGACCAGTCTTTATTTCGTCTATTCAGCAATGGAAGAAGAAATGGAGCGACTAAAAGACCATCCTGTATTGTCTAAAATTTATTTTCCCGAGCTAAACCGTAAACAAAGTTTAGAACAAGATTTACATTTTTATTACGGTGCTAACTGGCGCGAACAAGCAAAAAATACTCAGGCAGGTAAAGCCTATGTGGCGCGCATTCGCGAAATAGCTCAAACAGAACCCGAATTACTTGTGGCTCATTGCTATACTCGTTACTTGGGTGACTTATCTGGTGGGCAAATTCTGAAGAAGATTTCTCAAAGAGCGATGAATCTTACCGATGGTGAGGGGACAGCTTTTTATGAGTTTGAGGGTATTGCTGATGAAAAAGCTTTTAAAAATAACTATCGCGCAGCCATGGATGAGCTACCCATCGATCAGGCTACAGCAGAAAAAATTGTTGATGAAGCTAATGCAGCTTTTGGCAAAAACATGGAATTGTTCCAGGAACTTGAAGGTAACTTGGTTAAAGCGATTGGCGTGATGCTGTTTAATACTTTAACTCGTCGTCGTACTCGTGGCAGCACAGAATTGGCTACTGCTGAGTAAGTGAGTAATAAATGGGCGCAAATCAAGTTTAAAGTGCTTGAATCACTTGATTTATAGTTATAGGTAAAACTAGAGATATCAAAGCTAGTTGCTGCACTGGGGATTTAAGCTATACAGAGATTAATAACAATAAAAACAATCCTGAAAGTTGGGTTGCGGTTATGGCTAGGTTTTAAACTTAACTTAATCGCTGGTTGACTCTCAGGATTGTCTGCTATTGAGGAGAATTATTTCAGTTTAAAGTTTAAGAAATTTTATTTTTTAAACTTTAGTTAGATTATTACTGGTGTAGGTATCCAAAGAAAAAGCAGGGATGCGATTGCCGTGATCGGTGTCTTGTCCTGTAAAGGATTTAGCCAATAGTTCGAAGGATTCAGATTTTAGGTTGCGCTCGTGAATTGGCTTTGTTTGTTCGCCGCGAAAATAAGCTTGAGTACCAATTATTGCTGCTGCCGTCCAGCCAATCAAGATTACTGCAATTAATAAGGTTGTCATAACTGACCTCTACTCGTGTAAGTTTTGTTTCTGTATGTAAATTAATGTAACAAAAACTTGATTTATAAACAAGATGCAATTGTTGCGGTTTCACCTAATATTGGTAGTGAAAACCGTAATCTCAATCCAAACTAGAACGGGCGATCGCTTGCAGACCACTAAAGATAAGTATTGATCATCATAAAATTGAAGTTCATAACGAGATTCGTTGTTCCGTAATCTCGTTCCAAATCAGTTTAACCGCACCCAACATACCTGCTTGATTACCCAACTGAGCAGGAAGTAACTTCAAGCCGACACGAGAAGGAGAGACTACTCGTTGCTCGATTTCAGCTAAAGTACTGGGCAGAAAAAATTTACAGCTAGCACCAATACCCCCGCCAATGATGATCGCTTCAGGGGTAAGCACGTAGACGAGGCTAGCCAGTCCTGCTCCCAAAGCCTTCCCATAATCTTGCCAAAATTCAATCGCTGCGGGATCTCCTGCTTGAGCTAATTGTCCCATTTCGGCGGGTTCTTTACCTGTTCGACGCTGAATTGCACCAATAGAAGCATACTGCTCCAATGAGCCTTGATTACCACTGCGACAAGGATAACCATCGGGGTTCAAAGTAATTAAACCCAATTCTCCTGCTGCACCATCGCGACCTGTAAACAATTTGCCGTTGAGGAAAATTCCGCCCCCAACACCAGTTCCCAAAGTCAACAGAATAAAATCTGTAAATGCTCTGGCAGCGCCTAACCAAGCTTCCCCCATAGCAGCGCAGTTAGCATCATTTTCTAACACGGTAGGCAATCCTGTTTGCGCCTCCAGCCAGTCAGCAACGGGAACATCATCCCAGCCAGGGAGATTGATTGATTTTCTGGCAATACGTCGGGTTTTGTCTGTCGGACCAGGCATCCCTAAACCGATCGCCTGACAAGCATGATTTAGATTAAGCTGTTTAACTCCTTGAGCGATCGCCTTGACGACCAGTTGCGGATTGGCTGGTTGCGGAGTGGGAAGAGAAATTGTTGCCAAACAAGTGCCATCCTGTAAGAAACGCCCCAGTTTAATTGCTGTTCCCCCCAAATCTATACCTATTACCTGATCGCTCATTTGCTTCAATAGTTATCTTAAATTAACCTAATAGTTAGTTGTACAGCTTTTTCGGGCAAGATTGAACTATGAAGTATTAGTGCTTAATTATCTGTAATTAGTTGAGCTAGATAAATTGCCTTTAGGAGTTAAAGATTAACTATGAAACCTTTAAGTGTAGGAAATGTTGTCAGCGCTGGATTAAGAATTTATCGTGATAATTTTAAACAGTATTTCAAGTCAGCATTTTTAGGATATTTGTGGATCTTAGTCCCAGTTTATGGCTGGGCTAAATATTCAGCTATGATGGGCATGATTGCGCGTTTAGCATATCAAGAGGTTACCGAACAGCCAGAAACAGCTAGAGATGCACAACGTAATGTCAAGCCCAAAATGTGGGATTTTTTAGTTGCAGGCATCTTAGTTGGTCTAATCTTATTTGTCGCCATAATTCCTTTCTCCATCATTATTGGTCTGGTGGGGGCAATGGCAGGTTTTATTTTTGACCAAAATTCGCCAATTGGCATGGTAGCAGGTGTCTTACTAATTATTGTTGCGTTGCTGTTATTTGTATTTGGCTTGTTATGGCTTATTTCTCGGTTATTCCTGGTAGAGTTGCCTTTGGCGGTAGAAGAAAATGTAACTGCCACAAGTACTATTAAGAGAAGTTGGAACTTAACTAAAGGTTCTGTTGGTCGAATTCAATTAATCGTCTTAATCGGATTTTTGATTAGTTTACCAATTCTGGTAGTAACTAATATAGCCAGCCTAATTTTCCAAACATTGATTGGCGCAGGATTGGAGAATGCCCCCAGTCTTGCAGCTATCGGCACAATATTATACTTACTGCTAGCTTTTGCAGGAGGAGCCTTGATGATTCCTTTCTGGCAAGCAATTAAGGCGGTAATTTATTACGATCTACGCTTACGCCGTGAAGGCATGGATATTGACTTAAGAAAATAAGAACCTAAAAACCTAAATTTTTGGCTTAATTTTCCTCATCTTGTCGATCTTTTTCCAGTTTATCTAGCTTAAAGGTAGGGGGGATCGCTTCTGGCTGAGGTGGATTGAGTCTAATTTGCCAGATCTTAATTTCTTTTTGGGCGGGAATATAGCTATCTGTACCAGAAGGAACTTGTCGGGCGATCGCGATCGCCCTTTCTAGAGAATCATCAGCAGCTTGCCTAGCAATGGCAAGAATTTGCTCCGACCATTCGTTAATATCCTGTATCATCTGAAAACCAACTGAACTATTAGTAGAGCCTTGTCTAGCAGTTCTAATAGCTCTAGCTAGAGCTTCTGGCGTACCCTGACTAGCCAATTCGGTAGCTTCGCGTAGATATCTTTGCCCGTCTATTTCCTGTTGCCAAGTGGCAATTCTGCTTTGAGCTTCGGAGTATAAAGATCTGCCTGAACCAATTCTTTTCGCTGAAGCAATGGCTGCGGGATAGTTATTGGCATTGGCAAAAGACTCCGCTTGATCCAAAATTGGTCGATCTTCAACCCGCTGAATATTAGCTTGCCAAGATCTAACATCTTGTTGAGCTTCATCATATAGAGGGCTGTTGCTAGAAATCAATCTGGCTTCAGCGATCGCTCTGCGCCAAGCATTGACATTATTGCCATAGGACAATTCTCTCGCTCTGCTTAAAATGGGTTGATCTTCAATCGTTTGGATTTGCCCGCGCCAACCAGCTATTTCTTTACGGGCATCACCATAGCGAGGATTGCCACTAGGGATCAATTCTGCTTCGGCGATCGCTTCTTTGAGATTAGGAATCGTCTCTACTCTGGCTAAATCTCTGGCTTTGGACAGATGAACAATATCTTTAGTTTCTAGCTTCCAGCGATTTTGTAGATTTTGACCTAACTGATAATATTCACTGTTCTTGTTTAATTTTTTAATTTCTTCAATTGCTTCTTCCATGCCAAATACCGTATCTAGTTTGGCGCTAGAGCCTGCATTAGCTAATATCTGCCAATCTTGATTACGCTTTTCTAGCTTGAGGCTTTTAGGAACACGCCCTGTTAGCCGAAGTAATTCTTGCCATTCTTGGCGTTCAATTAATTGTTCAATAATAGCAACTAGTTTTTCTTTGGCTTGAGCGATAACTTCTTGAGCCTGTTGATAAGCATAGCTATTTTGCTTAATATTATCTGCTTTATCAATCGCTAGGAGCAAATCATCAATGCTGCCATTAGAAACTTGAGTCTGCGCTTTGGTGATGCTGGCGTTTTCTTCTTGAGCAATGTTGATATGATCGACGCTTTCTTCATATTTGGTCGTTGCCCAGTATTCATTAGAGCTATCTGTCAGACGAACCGCCCAGGTGAATGCACCGTTCCAATCAGCTTCCCGCAGCTTTTGCTCTACCTGTTGATAAATTTTTTCTGCCTCTAACCAAATCGATTTCCACTGCTCAATTTTCGTTTCAACGAGTTTCTTTGCCGAGACATTGCCAGGAATTCTTCGGGCAGTGGCGATCGCTGTATCTAGTTTTCCAGCCTGAAACTGAGCCTCTCCCAATTCTAGAATTGAAGTTGCCCAGCGGTCAATATTGCGGTCAATTTCTGGTCTGAGAGGATGGTCTTTAGGTAAATCTGCCACCAATTTGATAGCTGCAAGTAAACCTTCGAGTTCTTTATCTTCAGCAGCGGATTGAGCGCAGTAGAGACGCACTGAGGCTGAGGCAAACGGCCAAAAGACTTTATTACAGCTTTGGGTCTTTGGTAGTTTAAGCAGCATTGAGGTGGCACTATAGCCAATAGCCCCAGAACACAACACCAGCAGAATACCCCAAATCTGCCAAATCTGCCAAAATGGTTTTCTGGGATGCTTAACTTGAGTAATTGATTGACGAGTCGTAGGCATACGGCTTTGAGAAGTCACTGGAATCAAAACATTCTCAGAAAAATCTGGCAGATCGCTCTTTAAATCCGACCTTAACAGTTTTTCACTCTTTACTTTACGCTCTGAGTCTTTGCCTGTTGCATCTGAGCCAAAGTTTTGTGGTTCTTGATTTATCGCCATAAATTATCTGAGTGTGATGCCAGTAACTTTAGGTTTGATTTACCCATCGTAACGGTTAAATCGTAACTTATCTTATCACCTGATTTTGTTGAGTATATATCGTGAATGCGTCAAGTCAATGAAGTTTTGCTCAAGGACATATCTCTAGCTCTTGAGTCTAAAACCATGAAACCAGTTAATTCGATCATTACAGTTTTTTACACTCAATTTGCAATTAGCTTTTAGATGACCAACCGATTGTAAAGGTAATTTTCTTAAAGTCAAACCTTTTAAGCTAACTTTCATTCGCTTTTTAAGTCAGCAATTAGCTGAGTTAGTTGTGCTTCATCGGCTTGATATACTTCCCCACAAAACTGACAAATTGCTTCTGCGCCTTCATCTTTTTCAATCATGTCCTGTAGCTCTGCTGTTCCCAACATTTTAAGTGCGCCTAATACTCTTTTCCAAGAACAGCCACAATAAAAACTGACGGGATAAGATTCAGGAAAGATAAATAATTCTAAATCTCCCAATAATTCTCGCATCATTTCTTCTAGACTTTTACCCGCCTGCAACAACGGCGTAAATCCAGATAATTGAGATACACGAGACTCCAATAGCTCAACTAAAGACTGATCTCTGGCTGCTTTAGGCATAATTTGCAGTAATATACCACCTGCTGCGGTAACGCCCATATCACCGACGAATACTCCTACTAGAAGGGCAGAAGGAGTTTGTTCAGAAGTTACTAAATAGTTGGCTACATCTTCTCCTACTTCACCAGAAACCAGATTCACGGTACTGGAGTAAGGTTGTCCATAACCCACATCCCGAACTACGTGCAGATAGCCATTGTAACCCACTGCTTTGCCCACATCCAGCTTGCCTTGATCGTTTGGCGGTAGCTCTACGCTCGGATGTTGAACATAGCCCCGTACCGTACCATCCAATCCTGCATCAGCTAAAATTGTTCCTAATGGACCATCTCCTTTAACGTGAATATTGACCCTAGAATTCTCTTTCTTCATGCTTGAGGCTAATAATAGCCCTGATGCCATCGATCTGCCTAAAGCTGCGGTAGCAACGTAGGAGAGTTTATGTCTGCGTCTAGCTTCTTCGGTGAGGTTAGTTGTGATTACGCCAACTGCTCTAATTCCTCCATCGGCTGCCACGGCTCTAATTAATTTATCTGTCATTGGAATTAAATAGGATTAAATATTGTTGCTATGCAAGCTACAGATTATGCTAACGCGAGGACTAGGCTTTTTTCAAATTTAGGTCTAATAGTCAATTGTCAACGTTTTTTTACCACAATAATTATTAATCCTAAGACCCAAATTCTTGCTTTTTTATCTAGTTATTAAAAAAGATTTAGTTGATTATCTATCAATGCTAAAATATTGATTTAATAAGTATTTGCTATATTATTAAATTAAAATGCTAGTACTTTTTAAATTAAATAAAACTTACTATCTGTAGTTAAACATAGTTTATGATTCGCGATCGCCTTGCTTTGATGATTATTTATTTTATCTTATCTAGTTTTAATACTGGGGATAGTTGGGCAGCAAACTTAAACTTATCTAAAACAAATATTATTAGCGAAAAAACCCCACTTCAGCCAACATTTATTGACCTTAAAAAAAATAGTTATGAGCTTAAATCTACCAAAATTGACGATCTCTGGTCAAAACCAAAGCTAAAAAAAGCTAATAGTCCTGAGCGATCGTTGAATTCAAACCCAATATCGCAAGTCGATCGCTTTTGGGCTTTAGGAGCAATGACTCTAATCTCGGCAATTGCTCTGTTTTTAATCTGGATTTTATTTAGTAAGCCCAAGCAAAAATATAAGGCTGTTACAAACTTACCTCCTGTCAACAAGGCACATAACTGTAGTAAAGTTACGGTATCTTACCAAACATTAGCAATTGAGTCTGATCCTCGCCAAAATGATCGGCAAGATGTAGCTATAACCAAACCTGTTCTAAATATAGCTCTTGACAATTCCTTGGCAGTAGAAAAATCAACCGTCAAGAATAAAGTAAATCAAGCAAATTCCCTTGCTAATATTGACAAGCTTCAGCAATTTATCAATACTTTACGGGCGATAGATAACTGTCACGAGCCAGTATCAGCTCAAACTGAACTTAAACGTCAAGCAATTTGGCACTTAGCCAAGGTGGAAAATTATTACAGTGTTGAACCGTTACTAAAAGTCATGCCTCAAGTGGGAGTATTGGCTCAAAATCTGATTCTTGAAGCAGTCATGCAAATTAATCAGCACAGTTATCAGTCAATTAATAACCAGCTATTTGTTGCTCTCCACCATGAAAATCCTGAAGTTAGATTAAAAGCGCTGCGGGACTTGAGAAATTTATATCAATTTGTTTCGCCAATAATTACCAAAATAGCGCAAATGCAGTCAGACCAAGACTATGAAGTAAGTCAGAGCGCCATTTTGATCTTGCGACAGCTTAATGCCAACCCTCTACCTACGTTTTATGATGATTCTCAGGCTGAAGTCGATAATTTAGTTGTTAAAGAAAGCGAAGAGAATCTTGATTTAGCTGCTTATTTGTTAGCCGAGTTGGATACTGAAAAATGATCTTAAAAATTCTTTTTTTATCTACTTCAGTTGGCTCTTTAGGCTCAGGACAAGGAGGCGGAGTTGAATTAACGGTAAAAAATTTGGCGCAAGAGTTGACTAATCGCGGTCATCAGCTAGAAGTCGTCGCCCCTCAAGCATCTTGGTTAACTAACATTTTAGTAACTACCATCCAGGGGAATCTACAAGTTCCTGTTCAGACTCAAAACAGAGATGTTCCCATCTGTATCCCCGACAATTCAGTCTTGGCGAATATGTGGGAATATGCCAGACAAGTACAGACTAAATACGATCTGATCGTTAATTTTGCCTTTGACTGGCTGCCTTTTTATCTCACGCCTTTTTTTACTACTTCTATTGCTCACTTTATTAGTATGGGTTCAATGACTGATGCTAGCGATCGCATGATGCAGCAAATCATCGAGCAGTATCCTGGTACTTTTGGCGTTTATACTCAATCTCAGGCTGATACTTTTCCTTTTGCCCATCAGTGCGAAATTCTCGGTAGTGCTATTGATCTATCTCTTTATCAATTTAATCATCATCCTAGTACAAGCCTAGCCTGGTTAGGACGTATTGCTCCCGAAAAAGCTTTAGAAGATGCAGTCAAGGCAGTTAGTTTGACAGGCACACCTTTAAAGATTATGGGTAGAATTGAGGATCGAGATTACTGGGAAAAGATCTGTAATGATTTTCCCGAAGCACCAATAGAATATCTAGGCTTTTTAGACACTAATCAATTACAGCAGGAATTAGGCAAATGTCGTGCTTTACTGATGACTCCCCGTTGGGTTGAAGCTTTTGGCAATGTGGCGATTGAAGCTTTAGCTTGCGGTGTACCAATTATTGCCTATCGTCGTGGTGGTCCTTCAGAGATCGTGCGAGATGGGAAGACAGGTTTTTTAGTTGAGCCAGATAATGTGTCAGAACTAGCCAGCGCTATTAATAAAATAGCTCAGATTGATCGCCTTGCCTGTCGGCAACAGGCAGAAACAGAGTACTCTTTGACAGCTTTAGGCGATCGCTTTGAAGCTTGGTTTAATCAAATAATTGATGCTAAATAACCATGAGTGTAAAATTTAATCTTTAGCTCAATTTTTTGTTAAACTTACTTAATTAATTATGCAAGCAACTGCCGAATATATCTGCGCTTTTTGTGGCGAATCTAACGGTACCTTTGTCGATCTTAGTGCTGGGATGCAACAGTCTTATACTGAAGATTGCCAAGTATGCTGTCGTCCCAATGTTCTATATATTTATTGTGACGAGGATACTCTAGAAATTGAGATTCAAAGTGACTATCAAGAATAAACAATTAGATGCTTAGAGCAAACAAGAATTAATAAATAATAAAATTAATGATTTCCAGAAGTTTTTAATTGAATAGACTACGCTGTTTATTAACTAGCTCCTAGCTTTTAGCTCTTTAAAGTTTAACTCACGTATTATACTCAACTAAAAAGCGCAGTAATTGATTATCTCAATCTAAATGTTAAAAAACATAGCAAAAATTCTCGGAGGATTTGGGACGCTTAATGGGGCAACTTATCCTTTTCGCGCTCTAATTACTTTTATACAAAATCCTAGCTTAATTAAATATATTGTTATTCCTATTTTAGTTAACATCATAGTTGCGATCGCCCTTTATAGCGGCTTACTCTACTTTGGTTGGCAAATTGTTGATAATATTCAAGGAGATGTAACTACCTGGTTAAATCAATTGATGGCTAGTTTACCTCAATGGCTAAGTTTTTTAGGCTACGTAGCTCCAGGCTTAATCGCGATTTTACGCTTTGTTTTAGTGATCGTTCTTTTAATTGCCACGGGCTTTCTGTTGACTCAATTTGGCGTACTTTTGGGCGCACCTTGGTATGGTCAACTATCAGAGCAATTAGAAAAATATCGCACAGGAAAAGTAGAACTAATTGAACTAAATATAGTTAGCGATTTAGGTAGGGCAGTTTTATACGAGTTTAAAAAGCTAGTTTTAATTGCTTTAATTGGCATCCCGCTAGTATTAATTAATTTCTTTCCAGGAGTAGGTACAATTATTTCCAGTATTGGTTCACTAATTCTAACAACAACAATTGTTTGTTTAGATTTTATCGATTCTTGCCTAGAAAGAAGACGATTGAAATTTCGTCAAAAGCTTAAAATAGTGTTTAAAAATTTACCTGCTAGCGGTAGTTTTGGCTTGGTATGTTTAGCATTAATTAGTATTCCTTTTGTCAATTTAGTCACAATTCCTCTCTGTGTCGCTTCAGGAACACTATTTATTTGCGATCGCCAATTTTAAAAGCTTATAGCTTATAGCCACAGCCCCGTGCTATTGCCACGGATTAACGTTTTTAACCCAAACTGAGGTTATTAAAGTATTGGTGCTGACAAACGAGACACCTCAGCCGATAGCCTAAACCAAAAAGGTTTGTGTTGATATTTTTCTAGGTTAACCAGACGCGAAGCGTTCAGATCATCTATGAGCATTTTCTCGACGCTTTCAACTAAATCGGGAGAAGTTGTGCTTCGTTGGCGATCGCATTTAACTGCAAAAATCATCACTTCAAAGTTTAAAAAGAAAGAGCGATTATCAAGATTGGTTGTCCCCACACCTGCCAGTTGGCGATCGCATAAAATAATCTTTTGGTGCATAAATCCCGAACGGTAACGATATAGCTTGATTCCTACCTGCTGTAATTCGGCATAGTAGGAAAAAGAACAGAGATAAACGAGTAAATGGTCGGGTTTATCGGGTAGAATAATTCGCACATCCACACCCTTTAAAGCAGCTAGCTTTAAAGCATTGAGTGTTGAATCATCAGGGACAAAATAAGGACTGGCGATCCACAACCTCTCTTGGGCTAAATTGATTAAATTAAGGAAAAATAGAGTGCAAACGTCCAAGGGATCGGCAGGTCCAGTTGCTAGTACAAATGCAGTTTGATTATCGCGATGGTTTTTTGATACTGACCAAGACACTTCAAGATATTCTTTGGTTGCCCAATACCAATCTCTCAAAAATGTTCTTTGCAAAGATTTAACGTTCGTACCTTCAATTTTCAGGTGAGTATCTCGCCAACTGCCAAAATGAGGATCTTTACCTAAGTATTCATCACCAATGTTTAAACCACCCACAAAGCCTGTATGACCATCAACTACTAGGATCTTACGATGATTACGAAAGTTTAGTTGAAAGCGATTGCCTTTGCCTTTGCTGCTACGGAAACTGCTAACTGCTATCCCATTTTGGCGCAAAGAGTTTAGATAGGTGCGGTTTAATTTGCGTGAGCCTAGAGCATCATAAATTAGATAAATTCTTACGCCTGCTTGAGCCTTAGTAATTAAAGCATCTTTGAACTTATTACCAATTTCATCATCGTGAATAATATAAGATTGCAGCAAAATATAATCTTGGGCTTGGGCGATCGCCTTTAACATTTGAGAGAAAGTTTGCTTGCCATCAATCAACAATTTAATGGCATTATTATTTGTAAAAGCCAGGTCATCAATATTAGTAACTAGCTTCTCTACAGCAGCTAATTGAGCGGGTAATTCCGCTTTAAATTCTGATATTTCATCGTAGGCATAATGCATTGATTCCTGATGCTGAAGATAAACTCTGCGCATAGCCTTGCTATAGCCTCGGAATCTAGTCTTCCCCAAAATCCAATATAAGGGAATAGCTAGCCAGGGAAAGGTAACCAACGAAATTGCCCAGGCGATCGCGCCTCTAGAAGAGCGGACATTCATGACCGCGTGAGCAGCATTAGCAATTCCGACAATGTGAACTACTAATGACACTATGCCGTAGATGGAGAGAAAGTTAATTGTAATTGGCATCTTATATTTAAGTTACTTACCTTAGAATATAGAGAAAACGTATCAACTTTGATTAGAGTAAAGGAATATAAAGCTTTAATCTTGACAAAGAGCGCGATCGCCTGATAACCATAGG
>NZ_PVWF01000187.1 GCF_003003995.1 Pleurocapsa sp. CCALA 161
AGATGAATTTGGTTTACTGTTGGAAGGATGTTCTATTACGGAAGCAGGAATAGTATGTGAACAGCTAATTAGAACCATTAATAACTATCGTCTGAAATGGAAAACCGTTGAGTTTGATGTAGGGGTAAGTGTCGGTATGGTGGGGATTAGTAACAATGCTGCTAATGCCGCCGAACTGTTGAGTAGAGCTGATTTAGCCTGCTATCAAGCCAAAAATCTGGGTCGAGGACGAGTGTACATCGCAGAAAACAACAATCAAGAACTCGATCTCCAACAAACTCAAATGAGTCATGTGGCAAACGTCTCCCAGGCAATTAAGGAAAATCGTTTTTACTTGGTAAAACAGCTAATTAAGCCGATGGCGAGTCAGGATGAGCAGCGCGACCATTATGAATTACTGCTGCGGCTTAAAGATCGAGAAGGAAATTCAATTACCCCTGAAGAATTTATTCCCGTAGCGGAGCGCTATGGAGTCATCACCATTGTCGATCGCTGGGTGTTAGAAGCTGCTCTTAAGTGCTACCAGCAATATTTTGCTGCTAAACAAGATTTAGTTTCCATCAACTTGTCTGGAGCAAGTATTAATGACGAGCGATTCACTACCTTTGCTATTGACCTAATTAAACAGTCGCAAGTCCCAGGAGACTGTCTCTGTTTTGAAATTACCGAAACCGCAGCAATTGCTCAGATCAGCCATGCTCAAAAATTTATGCTGACCATGAAAGAATTAGGGGTAAAATTTGCCCTAGATGATTTTGGCAGCGGACTATCTTCTTTTTCCTACCTCAAAAATTTACCCATCGACTATCTCAAGATTGATGGTAGTTTGGTCAAAGGCATTCCTGATGAAGAATACGATCGCGCGATCGTCACCTCTATTAATGAGGTGGCACACCTAATGGGTATCAAAACCGTTGCTGAGTTTGTAGAAACCGAGCAGATTCTCGAACACATTGCTAAAATTAGCATCGACTATGCCCAAGGATATATTACAGGTAAACCAGTAGCGATCGCTTCATAGTCCAAAAACCACGCTTTGCGATCGCCCCTAATTATAGTCATTTCAAATAGCAACCAGTGGATCTTATAACGAAGTAACAAGTAACAAGTAACCCTTCGGGTTCGACAGTTTGCTCAACGGAGGAAACCTCCGCAACGCAACTGTCTCACAAGTAACAAGTAAAATTCACCATCATCATTAATACAAAGTAACCATAGGGAAATTAATTAAAATGACTATAGTAAGTAGCAAATAAGATTTGACCTTATTATCAATACAAAACTACCATAAGGAAATTAATTGGAATGACTATAAAACCATAAGGGTATATCCGAAGGTGTCCCATTTGCGAAGCTTATCCATTATAGCCAAGGGCATAACATATTTTTTAGGGCTACTTGCTACCTATACGGGCGAACGCCCTAAAGGGTATATGCGAAGCGGTATCCTTTAGGACACCTTCGGACGATGCGAAGCGAGTGTGACGCGACGTAAGGAGCTAATCCTTTAGGGCTTTAGTATCAGCTTCGCGTCGCCGTTCGCCCGTACTACCTAATTTAAGCGTTATTCGGGGCTAACGTCTTCCACAGGACGAATGATAGTGTTGGTCTTATTTTGAGGTCGAAAAATTGCCTGTATACCCTCATCTAAACTCTCTGCCATGACAATTTGGTTTTCATAGATCACAATTACCCTAGCCAAAGCAGGTAGGCTATTTTCTTTCGCTTCAATGTAAAGCGGTTCGACATAAAGTAATGATTGTTCGATGGGAATAACTAGTAAATTACCCTGGATTGCTCGCGATCCTTCTCGATTCCACAGGGAGATCTGTTGAGAAATTACGGGATCTTGGTTGATTAAAGCTTCGATTTGATTAATTCCATAAATTAATTTTTGTTTGGGGAATTGATAGAGTAGTAACTTGCCATAGTTAACGCCATCAGATCTGGCTGCCAACCAGGCAATTAAGTTAGGACGATTGGAAGGGTTATAGGGATGGAGGAGAATAAATTCTTCTTGACTTTCAGTAGGTAACTTCATGATCAAGTAGTAGGGTTTTACCTTCTGAGATTTTGTACCATAAATTTCTTGGGGAATTTGCCATTGATCCTCACGGTTATAGAATACTTGAGGATCTTGCATATGATAGGTAAGGAGTCTTTCGGACTGAATACTAAAAAAATCTTCGGGATAGCGAAGATGTCGGCGCAGATCTACAGGCATGGCAGACAAGGGTTTGAATACTTGAGGGAAAACTTTGTTCCAAGTGCGAATTATTGGATCAGACTCATCAGCTATATAAAAATCTACTTTCCCGTTATAGGCATCTACCACCACTTTGACTGAATTGCGCAGATAGTTAAATTCATTTTTACCTGGGTCAGAATAAGGATAGCGATCGCTGGTAGTATAGGCATCAATGATCCAGTAAAGAGGATTTTGGTCGTTGGCGAAATTATCCGTTTTAGCTGACACTAAATAAGGATCTTGATCGTAATTGAGAAAAGGTGCAATCTCTTTGATTCTTTGTTCAATGTTACGGCGAAACAGTAGCTTTGTATCCTGAGTAAAGTCTTGAGCAAATAGCATTTGCCAGTCTTTGAGGTATTGGGCAAACAAGACTCGTCGCCAGTAATTACCAATTTTGATTCCTCCAGTACCGTCATAAATGGTATAAACATTCTCTTGCCCACTAGGAAAATCTAGTTCCTTAACCCTAGTAGAAGTCATGATGTAAGGATTGGTCAATTCTCCATAGTAGATACGGGGTTTGCCAATGGGAATACTGTTACGGATGATCTCATCGGAAACTGTTAGTGAACCTGTTTCTTGGTTTCCTGTCCCCAGATCTTTAACGTAATAATAGGGCAAGCCACCTTCAGCAACTTTGTTGACGGGAGAAAGGGTAAAGCCATAACCATGAGTATAAATTAAATGTTCGTTAACCCAGGTTTTGGCAATATCTTGGACTTGAGCATAGTCTAATTCCCTGGCGGAAATAATTACCTGTTGCTTCTCGGCATTATTGAAATTAGAATCTTTGCTTAATAAATAGCGATCAATATCCGCATCGTAAAATTCATAGTAGGGACGAATTTGCTGTAGCTGACGATTGGTTTGCAGAATAGGACGAGTATCCCATAAACGGATGTTTTTGATGGTTAAATCATTACGTTGAATATCGGCTGCGGTTAGCTTCCCTTGAGGATTAAAAGTTTCTGCTTCAATATTATTTAAGTTAAAAGCTTGACGAGTGAAGGCAATGCTGCGCTCAATATAGGGTCTTTCTTTCGCCAATTCATTGGGTTGAACAATTAGACGCTGCACTGTGGCGCTGGCAATATTGCTGAGTGCTAAAACTGATAAATAGAGAATAAAAGGAAAAGTTAAGAAGATGATTTTTTTGCTCTTGCGCTTTTGCAGTTGAAGATTTTGATATCCTGTCAAGCCTTTAGACAATAACCAAATCCCACTCGCAATTGATACTATCCCCAACCATATTTCTAAAGGTAGCTGAACTTCGATATTGGTGTATCCTGCACCATATACCACGCCACGAGAACTATAGAGTAGATCAAAACGGTTTAGCCAATGCTGACAAGCCAAGGCAAACATCGCTGCTGCACCCAGACAAGAAATATGCCGTAGCTGGATCTTAGTAAAGCCTGGGAAGCGTCCTTCCGATAAACTATTTCCTGATAATAAATATTTTAAAATGCAGCTTAGTAAGGTGCAGCAGCATAAAGCGAGTAGCCAAGATTCAATCAAATGCCAGAGAGGAAAGCGAAAGATATAAAAGCCAATATCATAACCAAACTGCGGATCTGCTAGCTCAAACTCAGATGGATTAAAAAAGCGCAAAAATATCGTCCAGTTAGCTGCGGCAATTACACCAAAAACAATGCTGAGTAAAATTGCGATCGCGCGCAAACTAATTTTTGGTTTCCACAACAACAACCCAACTAGAGTAATGACGACGATTAACTGGCGCAGATAGCTGACTATAAAGCCTGTCAGATTTTTCAGATTAAAACTAAAATTCTCTAGAGGCGGTTTAAAAGCTGTGGCAATTTGCGGTAAAGGATAGCTAGTTTGCCAAACAGATAAAGCCAGATCAGTACAGTTAATCAGGATATAGATAATTCCCACCGCTGCGAAGATCGCCGCGGTTAACAAAAAAGGTAACTTTAACTGAGAAGAATAAGTTTTTTTCTCGGTAGGGGATCTAGCTACTTGTTTATTTTGAACATCGCTAGTTATCTTTCGATCCAATATCTGTTTCTGTTTGGGAGTTACCGACAAACCTACGTCATACCATTCATCCTTGGGTAACCACTGCCACTCCCAACGACTCGCCAACCATAGATTAACTCCCATAAATAGTCCTGAAACCAAAGTGGCGCTAAACCAGAGAAGATATTGACTAGCAAGTCTGACTAAAAATACTGAAAGATATTCTACCTCTTGAAACCAAAGTATTTCAGCAAATAACCTTGAGGAAAATTCAAAGATTAACCACAAGCCTGCAAAAATTGCGATCGTTTTAAAAAAAGATGGATGAAGCAGTTTCATAGCAGAAACAAATACCGCTAGGGTAAATACAAGGTTTCCTAATTTAGCTTGGGTTGATACCTAACAACAATCTAACAATTAAGCGATGATCGCTTTTGCTAATCAATAACTGCAACAAATACGTTTATTTTTGGTTGCTTTAATTATTTTCAGCTAGATGCTTTTGCTCTTTTAAATAGGCAAAAACAGACTTATCCCCAATATCCGGATCGATTGCTTGCGTCATTTTTCTGACGGCAAAGATACTAAAGCCGATTGACCAAGCTCCCAATAAAGCTTGTTCCATTTCTATCGGCAGGATTTTGAGCATATGTCCCAATAATAGTAAAGGCACTAGCAAAGTCAAAATTTTGGTTTCTAAGCGATTAAAACAAAAAGCCTCTTTAAAATAAATTCCTGTAAGAGCAGCAAAGGTAAAACCTGTACCCAATAAAGTCAGAGGATGATCGTAGATATAGAGCGCCAATGGTTCATGTTGGGATATGGCGATCGCTATAGTAGCCACTGTACCAATTAGCCAAAAAGCCTGTAATGCTCGATGTAATGGCTTTAAATAGATATGGATAAAATATAGGCTTACTCCTAAACCGATGGAAAAAACGGCAAACAAAGGAGTAATCGCCGATAAAGCAGCTTTTCCTTGGGCAAAAAAGAGATTACTGGCGATCGCAAAACTGGCTGCTGCCATGACTAGCCCCCCACGATAAATAATTACTTCTAAGCGATCGCGTTTAGTAATGGTGTATTCACCAAATTGTCCTTGGTAAGTTTGAGGTTCTCGATCTAAAAGAGCAATCATATTTTTATTAATTGTTAATTTGTTAATTGACTATCGCCTTCTCAGCAAACTTTGTTCTATTAAGATTCTATTAAGTTTCGGCTATAAGCACTTCTTTTCATAACGAAAATGTTATCTTATATATCCGTTCCACATACATTATATTTTTAGAATTAAAAGTCCATCATGAACAATAATCGTCAAGAAGTCTTAAAAAAAGCTAAATCCAGTCATCTTGAAAGTATGCGCCGTAGTTTGAACGCAAGGCTAGAAGCAGCTCGCGCTAACGGTAATGAGCGATTGGTCAAACAGCTAGAAGCTGAAGCTAAATATTTACATCTCTAAATTGCATTTTTTCTCAAAAAACAAAGATTTATAAAGATCAGCTAGTGGTGATCAAAATTTTAGTTGGGGTTGAGCTATGCTCAACCCTTTTTTGTTCTACAATCATGAGTCTCTCTTAGCTGTTGAGTCTGATTATATTTCAGTATTCACCAAGGATTATTCTCTGCTATGATAATTAAGCCATAAATTAGGAGAGGTGGCAGAGTGGTCGAACGCGCTCGACTTGAAATCGAGTTT
>NZ_PVWF01000188.1 GCF_003003995.1 Pleurocapsa sp. CCALA 161
TATCGCCTAAAAGCTTGTGGAATAAGACTTTATGTCTATAAATATCAATTTCTACCTCTTATTAGGACACTAATCGGTGGTAAAACTATATTTCTTGATTTGTAATTTAATACAACTATATCTCTTAGACAAGTTACAATAAAGGTAGATAATTTGGTAGTCAGACATGAAAAATACTGTTATTCATCAAATCGAAGTTTCTCAAGATAAAGATGAAATAGCTAAAGCTATTCTGCATCACGTTGAAGCTTCTATAAGCGAAGCCAGCCCGGAACATCTTCAAAGAATAGTCGATGCTCTTAAGCCAAAAGTAGTAGCAGCAGATACCTTAGTTTTGGCAAAAAAAATTGCAGGAGATGATTACAGTGAAGGTAATTTAGCTATGCTGGAGTTGGCTAATTTAGAACGATACTATCAACGCAGACGCGAACTATTAAAAAGCAGCATCACTACACCCGAAGTAGCTAAATTAATTGGCTGTCAGGCAATTACCACCGTACACGATCGCCGTAAGGCAGGTACGCTTTTGGGACTCAAAGATAATGGTGTCTATAAATTTCCTTTGTGGCAATTCGACCCCGAAGGAGATGATAGTGTAATTGATCGCTTGCCAGAACTTCTCAAGACCCTGCAAATATCTGATTTTGCCAAACTTAACTGGTTGAGCAAACCATTAAGAGCTTTTGAAGGTCGAACTCCTGTTGAGGTATTGAAAAGTGGTGATGAAAGGGATGTTGAAGACTTAATAGTTGAAGCTAGAGGAGTAGGCGTCGCTCAGTAATGGTAGAGATTCGCTATCCGCCACCAACCCGCAATATTAGTCCTCAATGGTTTGAGTTAAAACCTGGGACAATAATTCAAAGGATATTCGACCCAACTAGTTATGGAGCTACCGCGACAGGATTTAGATATTATGGACCGTTAAGTAGGTTTGACCACCAAAGAGGTATACGACCTGAAATAGACAAAGAACGAGGTATTATTTATGCGGGATTAAGTCTGTCTTGCTGCTTAGTCGAAGTGTTTGGCGATGATGAAACGATTAAAATACAAAAACAGCAGATTGCCTTTATTGCCTTAAAACAAAGCCTGAAATTACTCGACCTTAGAGAATCTGGAGCTTGGGATGCTGGTTCGGTGGCAGCAATGGCAGTTGATGGTAGAAGAAAACTAACTCAAGCCTGGAGTCGTTATTTCTATGAGAATCCCGATTTATATGGAAACATCGAGGGACTGATTTTTAACAATGCCCATGACGGACAAATGGCGATCGCTTTGTACGAACGAGCAGCTTCTAAATTATTATCCGCTGGGGTCTCTGTCTTAGATCTTAATGAGCCAACAATTAGGGAAACTGTACTCGCGATCGCCAATAGATTGAATTTGTTAGTTGAGATTGAAGCATGAAAATCAATATCGTTCCTGTAGTAGAAGCAAAATCTCCTCATACAGAGGAAAAAGCGGTAGATGAAATTAAAGAGTCAGCCATAGTGGTATCTGCCCAAGTAGAACTAGTTACTCTAGAAGATATATTTGCCCAATTTCTTCAGTTAGAGGTAGGTGAAGGTGCAGCTTCAGAGGACACTATGCGCAACTATCTATCTCAAACCAAGCAGTATTTAAACTGGTGCAGAGATAATTTACTCGCGCCGATAGAAGCAGAACCAGAAGACATCAAACTTTACCGTCAATATTTGGTGCAGTCGAAATATGCCAGCTCGACTATCGCTACTAAGCTCAATATTGTCAGAATCTTCTACAACGCAGTACAGACTCATGGACTAATTACTGCTAATCCCGCAGCCAAAGTAAAAGCTCCCAAAGACAGGAAAGACCCTGCTGCTCGCATTACCTTTATGGAGGCAGAGGAATTAAAGTTTTTACTTGACTATATTCAATCTCAATTAGATGAAACTAAGACCAACAAACAAAAACTGGTACTCCTGCGCGATCGCGCCCTTGTCGGCATCATGAGTTTAGAAGGATGCAGAACGGTAGAAATGCACCAACTCAGAGTGTCAGATGTCGTTAAGCAAGGTATTAAAACTGGTTTACAGGTGACGGCAAAACGGGCTAGCAGGATCGTTCCACTGACTGAGAATTTGGCTAGCTGGCTGGATGGATATCTTCAGATGAGACACAAAGTCTTAAGACGAAAAATCAAACCAACAGATTTCGTCTTTGTCTCCCTAAGTAATAATAGTAAGAACCAACAGCTATCGAGACGCAGCATCAGAGCGATAATCGATCGCTATTTAGTTGAATGTAATCTAAAGCATACAGATGGACGAACTCTCTCGGCACATAGCCTCAGACATACGGCTGGTACGTTGGCACTTAGAACTGGTTCGGACTTGAGACAGGTACAGGATTTGTTAGGTCACGCCGATCCCAGGACTACTTCGATCTATGCTCACGTAGGCGATCGCTGGGAGCATAATCCAGGAGCAGCGGTAGAACAACGATTGGCAGATACAAATAGCTGATTGATTGAAGCTATTGCTCGGGAAAATTGCTCTGAGAGAGTAAAGCAGCACATCAAGCGGCAACTATACAAATATATGTTTTAAATTTACAGGTGTTAAATTTCTCGTTTATATTAAGAAATTACAAGAGTTTTTCTAAAAGTATAAAAATTAAAAGCCACTGATTTAAAACGAAGCGAGTCTTCACAAGCTAATTGCTATTTCTTTTCAATCAGCTATAAAATTTACAGATGATACTTTTAGCTCTATCGTGACTTTCTCTATTTGGCATACCCTCTGGCATTTGATTTCCTATGCCAAAAAATTGTATTGGACAGATACTATCTTATGGCTGTTTATTGCTGGATTACCTGCTGTTCCTGGTATTATTATCCGCGAATTTTTTAATAATTTAACGGGCGAGACTTCAAGCTTATTTTCTGTATGGGGTTGGATTATTGTATTTTTAGCCATCGGTTTAGCTCGCATCGTCGTAATTTTTTTAGGGCGCATCACCAAAACTCAACACCGCTTTACAATTAGTTCTCTGGTACGACACAACTTGTTGCGAGGATTAATGCAGCGAGAGGGAGCAGAACCTTTAATAGATCAAAAGAATAGTAGTCCTGTTTCGCCAGGAGCAGTCATTAGTTTTTTTCGGGATGATGCCCAACAGCTAGAAAATAATGTGGTCTTTACCAATGAGATACTGGGAGAGGCTGTATTTGCGATCGCTTCATTAGGGCTACTGTTGAGCGTCAATGCCCGAATTACGCTGCTGGTGTTTTTACCTTTGGCATTAATTGTAATTATTATGCAACGTATCGGCGATCGCCTTAAAAACTATCGTCGTGCCAGTCGTCAGGCTACCCAACAGGTGACAAGTACCATTGGCGAGATGTTTTCGGCAGTCCAGGCAATTAAAGTTGCTAATGCAGAAGAAAGTGTTCTAGCTCGTTTGCGCTGCCACTGCGATCGCCGTAAAGAGTTAACGATCCGCGATCGCTTACTCACGGCAGTTTTAGAATCCACCTTTGAGAATCTGGTCAGTATCGGTACGGGAATAATTCTATTATTCGCTGCCTGGTTAATGCAGTCTGCGGAAGAGAGCTTACGGGTTGGCGACTTAGCTTTATTTATCTACTATCTGTCTTACATCACTAATTTCTTTGCTTTTGGCGGAGAGTTTTTTACCTTAACTAAACAAAGTGAGGTATCCGTAGAACGCCTATCAGGTTTAATCGACAGCGAAGCACCAGACATTACAGCCCATCATCCGCTATACATCAAGCCCATTTTCGGTAAAGCATCAAAGCTACAAAATATAGACTCAGAGCCAAATTTGGAATCAGATCGTTTACAAGAACTTTCAGCACACAATCTCAGCTATTGCTATCCAAGTACAGATAGAGGTATCAGCAATATTTCGCTGCAACTCAAACGAGGCAGTTTTACCGTTATTACAGGACAGGTGGGTTCGGGAAAAACTACTCTACTACAGGTGCTAATAGGATTGTTGCCCAGACAGTCAGGAGAGATTTATTGGAATGGACGAGAAGTCGAACATCCCGATCGCTTTTTTATTCCGCCAAAGAGTGCCTATACTCCTCAAGTACCACAGCTGTTTAGTAATACCTTACGAGAAAACATTTTATTAGGATTAGATGCCAGTCATGAAGAATTAGAACGGGCGATCGCTCTTGCCGTTTTCGACCGCGATCTTGCTGCCATGCCCAACGGACTTAATACTCCTATTGGTGTAAAAGGAATGCGTCTTTCTGGAGGACAACTACAGCGGGCTGCCACTGCTAGGATGTTAATCCGCCAGCCCGAATTACTCGTATTCGACGATCTTTCTAGTGCTTTAGATGTAGAAACGGAACAAAAACTTTGGTCGCGCCTGTTTTCGATTGATTCTACTAATCCTAACTGGACTCCTACTTATCTTGTTGTCTCTCACCGTCGTAGTGTTTTAGAAAAAAGCGATCGCATTATTTTATTAGATCGCGGTAGGGTTGAGATGACGGGAACTTTTGACGATTTACCCTCGGCGTATTTCAAGTAAACAGCAGGAATATAGATATTATTATGTAGTAGTAATGCTAATAAATCGCAATAAATTGTAATGCTGACGTACTTGGAAGAAGAGTTCGACCAAAGATGGGATGCCAGTCGGCAAACTGGAGAAACCAACTATAGATGGGACGGTATAGAGCGGACTGAGGTACTGCCTAAATGGCTAGGACAGGGACGGTTGCATCTAACCCAGTTGCCTAACGGTATCTGGATACAGGTCAGCCAGGAAGCTTATACTGCGCCCTTTAAACAGATTCGTATTCATCCTTCCCGTTTTTCTCTGACGGGAAAGTTTTATCTTTCTGGTCAAGTACGAGTTAAGACTAAAGGCATTGCCAGCGAGTATATTGAAACAGAAGGTCATAATTATCTCTACTGTTTACCCAAGACCGAAGAAGTAGAAGCATATCAGAACGATAAATCTACCGACTTTGTGATGATTTGGATAACTCCCGCCTACCTAAAAACTTTTGTGGGGGGTCAGTTAGAAGGATTAGCACCAGAACTACAGCAGTTTGCCAGCAGCAGAACTCGTCCCTTTTTTCATCGCTCTTTGGGCAAAAACACCCCAGCGATGCAGGTAACTCTGCATCAGATAATTAACTGTCCTTATCACGGTTTGGTTCGGCGGATGTTTTTGGAAAGTCGAGCAACAGAATTACTAGCGTTACAGTTTGCTCAGTGGAATCTTATGGAGTCGGCTAAGTCTCCAGCCGAACAGTCTGACTACTTACTGCGGACAGATGACATAGATCGTCTTAACTGCGCCAGAGATATTTTAGAACAGCGCATGGAAGAACCACCGTCTTTACTAGAACTGGCTCGTCTGGTGGGTTTGAACGACTACAAGCTCAAACAAGGATTTCGGCAAGTCTTTGGGACTACAGTATTTGGCTATCTGCGATCGTATCGTCTAGAGAAAGCTCGGCAACTGCTAGTCACCGATACGATGAGCGTGACTGAAGTTGCTTTTGCAGTCGGGTTTAGCAATCGTGGTTACTTTGCCAGTGCCTTTCGCAGTAAGTTTGGCATCAATCCTAGAGAATATTTAGCAGAGCAGCGTCGGTATCGGCAGTTTTTTTAACCGTATAACAGTTGATTATGTATCTGTTCAACGGTTAATGCTCGAACCAAGATGCTAATACGTTTTGCTAGTTCGTAAGCATTTTTCTGAGGCACAATAATAATCCCCAAATGTTGTTTGTTTTCTCGAACATATTGTAGGTGTAATTTCTCGAAATCTACACGATTATGGGTTAGTAAGCATCGATTCAAAGAAGTAGCAAATTCTAATTGTTCGCGATCGCTTTTCCCTAACGTTCCTTGTTCGGGAACAGTAGTAATATCTAAACCACGAGACTTTAACAGAGTAGCTACTAAA
>NZ_PVWF01000051.1 GCF_003003995.1 Pleurocapsa sp. CCALA 161
TTACTCAAAGTTCTTGCTGCTTCGATTCCCCTACAGTCTAACTTATCTGATAGCTGAATTTTCTTGCGCTTACCCTGTTGTCCTATCCATTGCAGTCTATCATGATTGAGACTTGAAACTTGAGCTAGAGTATTACTATTATTAGTAGCTTTTAACCTAGTCAACATAGTAATAATAGCTATTTCTGTTTCTTGATTTAGTTGACTATCTATCAAAACAATTTCCATTGCTTGAGGAAAAGCTAATGCTATTACATCAGGTTCGAGTTGTTTTAGTAATCGATCAACTGATTGAGGAACTTTTAAAGCAGCTTTAACTCCCATGAGCATCAAATCGTCTAAATGAAGTTTCTTTAATGAACTAGAAAGTAAGTCAAGATTATTTTGTTTGTCTGGCTGACTAATTTGAATTAAATAGGCAAATAATCTTTGCAGTTTTCTTTTTTGATCAGAGGTAAGTCGGTCGTAACTATTAATGGGAAAAACAGTCTTTTGACGATCAAGATTATCAAGAATTTGCTGCCAGTCTTTTGAGTTACAAAGATCTGGTTTACCAACTGTCAGGGAAACTTTAATTTTTTCTGCTTGACGAGTCAGATAAGTAACTTGAGCTTGTACTCCCAAATAACTAAGCCATCTAGCGATCGTTTCCATCAAAGTTGAATATGTATTTTGGGAACTGGCTAACCGACGAATTTGAGTGTCTACTAAAGGACGAACAATCTGTGAAAGCATCGTATTTATTTTCTGTCTGTTGAATAATGTCAGTTAGGGAAATGAGGTAGGATATAGCCCGCAAAGCTGAGCGAGCGAATTTTTTCAGCTGGAATCTGACTCAAAGATCTTCTGCCAAATCAGCAGATATGCACCTTAGTGTTCGATTGAACCTTCAACCTTGTGGCTGACTAGCATCAAACCGCCTAATACTACTAAGAAAGCACATATAGCAAAAACGAGCATTGCATCCATATGAATTATGCCTTCAACAATTATTTCTCGTAGAATCGATACCACAGTTACTTCAACAGCTACACCTACAAAAATTCTGTGATATTTGAGATAAACTGCTAAGAGACGAAATAGTTCTACTAAAATTAGTATGAATAAGGCTTGAGCGGTAAGTTCTTTGACATCCATCCCCGATCTCAAACCGACGAAAATATCTACCAGAATTATCATCATTTTGAATACTAGACCGATACCGCAGGCAAGAACCATTAAATCTTGTAGCTTATCCAAATTATTGAAAACTCTTGTAAAACTAAATCTAGAATTAGAATTACGAGATTTATGTTTGTTGCCGATCGCATTATTCATTTTATTTTCTCCTTATGTTAGTTTGTCTTTTGGTTTTTCTGAAATTATTTAGATTGGGAGAAGTAGATTTAAATTAAGCCTCAGCCTTAATTAATTAAAGTTTAAAAGCTGAAATATTTAACTTGCTACTTCTTTACCCTGAAAGTGAGAGTTGCTTTAAAAAGCATAATTAAGCAGCGTCGCTATTCGGCTGACTCCAATTGTCTACTTTAGTTTTCCCGTTAATTTGAATTTGGCTTATTTGTTTGTTGGGAATGGTATAAGGTGTTGGAACATCAGAAACAACTTTTAGGCTAGGAAGATCTTTTTTGCTCTCTGTATTTTCTTCTGCTGTTTCAGGTTCTTGACTAAAGTTAATTAATCGAGTGGGGGCTAATCCAGCTTGGATAGACTGCTGACTATCTCTAGATTCGTACTGCTGTAGATCTTTTTCGTTGAATGCTTGATTTTGTCCTTGAGCCTGATTTTTTTCGACTATAACTAATTTCTGAGCCTCTTTTTTGGGACGATGAAAAATCTCCGGAACAACTAGGCTTAGTCCAATTATGCTTAAAAAAGAGAAAAATTCAATTTCCAGTGCTTTTTTGGAAGTAAACATTTCGGGGATGGTCGTTGCGGTTGATTGTCCGTGACCATCTGTTGCGGTGGTTGATTGTCCATGACCATCTGTTGCGGTGGTTGATTGTCCGTGACCACCTGCTGCTGCGGTTGATTGTTCATGACCATCTGTTGCGGTGGTTGATTGTCCGTGACTACCTGCTGCGGTGGTTGATTGTCCGTGACTATCTGCTGCTGTGGTTGATTGTCCGTGACTATCTGTTGCTTTGGTTGATTTCTTAACTACCTCTTGTTGAGTAGTCTCAGCTACATAGGCACCATTAGAGCCACTAGCTGCATTTACCATTTCAATTGGGGCGAAAGCTCCTACAGCTATTGTTGTCATTACTGGAGCTATTTTTAGCAGATTGAGCTTTAAATTCATAACCTAAATATTTGTACTTTTAAAAACATCTTTCACAATATAGATTAGTCTAAAAAAGTGTCAAAATCGGAACAAAAGTGACTATTTTCTTTTTTTAAATCAATAAGTTAAATATTATCAAAAACTAAAGGATTATTATTAAACATAAAAATGCTAGAAGCAAAAAAGCAAAAAAAGATAGAGAAAGTGATCGCTTTCTCTATCCTGGAGCCAACACTTAAGTAGCAAAAAAGTTAATCAGAAAATTGAAGGAAATGAAGTCAAATTAACTTTATTTACAGTGCTACGATTCGTTTTGCCACGATAAACTTTTGCTGATTTGAACTCCCCAAATTTTGATGCCTAAAGAAATAGCCAGGGTTGCCATATACATAGTTAATGCTAACCATAATATGTGATTATTTTGAACATACCAAGCGAACCAGGCTACGGGAATAAATCCAAATCCTAAAGCAATGATGGCAGAATTTCGGAGTTTTGCGCTTTCTTTTAAGCCAATAACATATCCTTCCAGAACAAAAGCAACAGCACCAAAGGATAACAGTGGTAATAACCAAGTGATATAGGCGATCGCACTATGGCTAATCTCACTGTGACTGGTAAGCAAAGTAAAAATTGTTTCAGGAAAGAGAATCGAGACTGAGGCAAACATTAAAGAAATAGTCAGGCTAGCAAACATGGAAACGTTCAATAACGGCATCATTTTTTCTGTCTCACCTGTGCCTCGAAAATTACCGATGAGAGTTTGGGTAGTAAGACCAATTCCGTTAACCGTAAACTGACTCAAAAGTACAATTTGAAGTATTAGTCCATTAGCTGCAACTATATCGGTTCCCATTCCTGCACTGAGGTTAGTAAAAATAGAGTAGGCAGTAATCATGGCTACATAGCGGACTAGGATATTGCCCTTAAGAATGATGGTAGACTTTAGAGCTTGCCAGTCAAACACTTTCTCTAACGCTGGGGGTAAAGCTTGCCAATCAATACAGGAGGCAACTCCAATTAGTGCTACCAATAAGGCTAAATACTGACTCAAGGCTGTAGCTAGTCCTGCACCCATACTTGACCATCCCCATTGATTAATCATGAAATAGTCCATGATTGCATTTGAGATGTTACCAACTAGAGCAATTGCCAGTACCAAAGCACTTTTTTCTTGCCCCAAAAACCAACCAATGAGAACAAAGTTAAGTAAAACCGCAGGTGCACCCCAAATACGTGCATTAAAGTAATCCACTCCAAAGGCTTCAATATCAGGAGAACCAGAGAGAATAGCAAAACCAAACTTTTGAATTGGGTATTGTAAAAATAAAATAATCATGGCGATCGCCATTGCCACCAAAGCACCTCTTAATCCTGCTAGCAGAATCTGTTCCTGGTCGTTTTCGCCTACTGCCTGAGACGTCAGAGCATTAGTACCATTACGAAAGAATTTTAAAATTCGATAGAGGTAATCAAATAGAATTCCTCCTAAAATAACTCCTGCTAGGTGGCGAATATCTGATAGATGACCGAGAAAAGCTGTATCGCAAATTCCCGCTAGAGGAACCATCATGTTAGAAAATATGCTAACGCTAGCTAGTTTAGAAAAACGAGGTAGAAAGCTGGCATAGCGAGATGGCAAGGAAAAAGATAAAGTCATAATAACGAAGTGTATCCTTTAGGATAAATAATTGTCTTAGTTTGTTGGCAAAAATGACTATGGGAAAAATGATTTAGGTGGGATTTTTGAAGTTATACTACTTCACTTTTGTTCTTAGTAATTATTAAATCCCTGGGAGTCCGATAACTCTTGTTGAATTTTTGAGATCATTTCATTTTTTTTGAGGCTTCCTTTTTTTGGTGATTCTTCTAGTAAAAAAGGTAATCCTCCTGTTTGATATTTATGTAACCAATGATGAATTGTCGATTCTTTTCTACCAATAATAACTGTCAATTGTTTAATGGTTTCTACTGCGTTAACTTTCAGCAAATAAAGACAGCGTATTTTGGTATATCCTGATGCTTTTTTCTGTTGCTTCATCAGCAATTTTAATTCTTCTACTGACTCAGCTATTTCTATTTTTGGTACTCCAGACATTGAATTTAATTATGTTTTTACTTTTTCTTAAGTCTTTCATTACTTTTGATAAATGGTATTAGATAGAAATAGGATTGTTTTACCTACTGTTGGTTCAAGCGAGAAATTTTTGATGTTGGTTGTTGCTATTACCTAGAAAAACAATCCTTTTCCTGAACAGACCTGTTAAAGATTAAGCTCAGCAATAATCTAACCCAGGTTGAAGAGTAAGATCTTGTCTAGTTCATTGATGCTAATCATACCTAGAGTTTCATTTGGTTTTATTTCAGGTGCGCTTTTAGGCTTGATGGAAGCATACAAATCATTTGTCCGAGAAACATTAGCCAATACTTGATGTTCGTGAGCAGCAACTTGAGTTGTTTTGACATCATAAGTTTGAGTAGCTAGTTTGGGATACAAGCCGATACCGATGATCGGAATCAAAAGACAAGCAGTAATAAAGATTTCTCTGGGTTGAGCATCTGACCACATAATCTTTTTGTCTTCTAAGAAACTATTTTCTTTGCCGTAAAAGATTTCTCTTAACATTGAGAGCAAGTAAATAGGAGTCATAATCAATCCCAATGCTGCCAGCATGACTACAATAACTTTGAACGAAGAAGTATAAGCGTCGCTAGTGGCTAGACCAAGAAATACGGTGATTTCGCCAATAAAGCCACTCATTCCAGGAAGCGCCAGGGAAGCTAGAGAGCCAGCAGTAAATAGAGCAAAGGTTTTGGGCATTTTCTCTGCCAGTCCACCCATTTCATCGAGCCATAAGGTATGAGTGCGATCGTAAGTTACCCCGCTGAGGAAGAATAACGCAGCAGCAATTAAACCATGAGAAAGCATCTGTAACATTGCACCGCTTAAACCTAGGTCGTTGAAGCAAGCAATACCAATGAGAACAAAGCCCATGTGAGATATTGAAGAGTATGCCATCCGTCGTTTGAGGTTGGTCTGTCCAAAGGCTGCAAAAGCACCGTAGACAATATTGACAATTCCCAAAACAATCAGCACAGGAGCAAAATAAACATGAGCATCAGGCAACATTTCGATATTCATCCGAATCAGCGCATAACCACCCATTTTTAGTAACACACCTGCCAAAACCATTGAAATTGGCGCAGATGCCTCACCATGAGCGTCAGGCAACCAGGTATGAAAAGGAAAGATAGGTAGCTTGACACCAAAGGCAATTAAGAAAGCTGCGTAGACAGTAAGCTCTAATGGCAGAGGATAGTTTTTGAGAGTTAAAGCTTCAAGGTCGAAAGTAACTGTGTCGCCATAAAAAGCGAGTGCTAATGCTCCAACTAGAATAAATATCGATGCTAAGGCAGTGTAGAGAATGAACTTGGTAGCTGCATATCGACGTTTTGGACCGCCCCAGATTGAAATGAGTAGATAAACTGGAACTAATTCTATTTCCCACATTAAGAAGAATAAAAGCAGGTCTTTAGCTAGAAATACTCCTAACTGCGCACTATACATAGATAGCAACAGGAAGTAAAAAAGCTTTGGCTTATTCTTGACTTTCCACGCCGCCAAGATTGATAGAGTATTCACCAAGCCTGTTAATACAACTAGAGGCCAAGAGAGGTCATCAGCACCTAGCGACCAATTGAGGTTTAACTGAGGTATCCAGGAATAAGTTTCTACTAATTGAAAAGTAGGATTTTGAAAGTCGTAACAATGCCAAGAAATAAAGGCAATTAAGGAAAGGTCAATAAAACCTACAGCAAAGGCATACCAGCGGATTGTTTTGCCGTCTTTATCTGGTATTAAAGGAATAAATAAAGCAGCAATCAACGGAAATAAAGTAGCTATAGTTAGCCAGGGGAATTGATTATTAATCATCATATTTTGTAGGGAAAGAGGTTGATCAAAAATTATCTTCAGAGCTAACTGAATATTTGTCTTAAGTTAAATAAGACTAGAGTCAATCTTCTTGGTTATTGAAAAATAAGACTGGCAAGAAGACACATAAAAAGATCATGGTAGGAATTTGAGGCATTTGAGCTGTTCTTAATTAATTGTTCTTATAGTACGAGATTAATAGTGACAAAATCGAAACAAAAATAGATAAATTATCGATAAAAGATTACTTAGTGAATGAAAAATAACTAAAATGTATAATCGGTCACTATTTTATAAAAAAACTACTACTTACTCTCATAAAGTCGTAAAAGAGAGCAAATAGTAGATAAAAAAATCTGATGATGATAAGCGATCGCTAGATGAATCTAGTTAAGTGCCTGGAAAGAATCACTTACAGTTAATGCTTGATAATTTCTGACTTTAAATATCGGTATTACAATTAATTTTCTCCATTTTTGTTTCTAACAAGACTAACTTGACCCGTTGTTAAACTGTAGTAAGCTCCAACGATTTTCAGTTTGCCTTGTTCGACCAAATCATGAAGTAAAGGGGAGGAATTAAGGGTTTTAACTTGTAATCTGACATTCTCTTTAATAGTATCAGTATAAATTTTTTCTGAATCTTCTTTATTTGCTCTGTTAACAGCTGGTTGAATTGCTGCTATGATACTACCCATCTGACCTGGGAGTGGCTTTCCTTCTAAAGCAGCTTTGACTGCACCACATTTTTCATGACCAATTACCATAAGTAGTTTTGAACCTAACACATAAGTGCCATATTCTAAGCTCCCAATTTCTTCTGGAGTAGCTATATTTCCCGCATCACGCACTACAAATAAATCTCCAAAACCTCTATCGAATATAACTTCAACAGGAACTCTTGAATCTGCACAGCTCATTATCGAAACGAGAGGTTTTTGCTCTTTGGAAACTTCTTGTAAGCGTATATAATCTTGGTTACGAGATTCAGGTCTATTTTCAACAAATCGCTGATTCCCTAGTAATAATTCTTCTAAAACTTTTTCTGGAGTTGAATTTTCGCCAAGTGTATCTAGAGCAATAGTTGTCTCTTTAATTGTCTCTTGTTTTTGAAAAGAATTAGTCTGAAAAGCTGTGGCTTTAGTCGCAATTGTTGTTCCCAGAGCAATTGTACCAAGTTGGAGTAATTTTCTTCTAGCTACTGAGTAATTATTCATAATTTTCATCTGATTTAGTTGATTGTAAGTAATTTGGATTTTAGTTGCAATCAATAATATAATTAAAGGTTTTTTCAATAATTAGGCTATTTGATTAAATTAGTCACAATTTCAAAGATATTCTTAAATCTTGTTTATTCTTTGAGTATTGATTTGAGGAACAGTAACAGAAATATTCAAATTTTCTTTTAGACGATAACGTATAAGCTGATAAACTGCCGTATAGCTTATTTCTATACCATGCTCTTTTTTTACCCATAAATGTGCTTCTTTATAGCTATGAAATTGCTCTGAGTCTTGTAACTTTTTTTTGAGACTTTGTTCTATAAACGGAGTAATCTTCTTGTTTCTACCGCTACTTTTTTCCTTAGTCAGCAAGGCTTTTAGACCTTGAGAACGATATATATTTAACCACCTAAATATTGTAGTTCTATGTTTTCCTAAAAGTAAAGAGATTGCTGCAACTGTTTTTACGCGATCGCTTTTAATCCAGTATATTACTTGTATTCTTTCTCTTACTTCTATAAATTCTGTCAGTCTGAGTAATTCTTCTAATTCTGTAGTTGTTTCGGCGATTTCTATTTTAACCATATTCTTAACAGTTTTTTCTTTCGCTTTTTTTACACTGTTGTAGATAATTCATGACTAATTAATAGGTTTAAGCAACTAATCGGTCGATTGTATTGACTAAATTTTCTTGACCGACGGGCTTAGTTAAATAAGCATTTGCTCCTATTTTTAGACCCCAGAATTGTTCTATTTCGCTTTTTCTAATTGAACAAATAACTACAGGAATGTTTTTGGTCGCTGCTTTTTGCTTAAGCCGCTGACAAACATTAAAGCCACTAATATCAGGTAAAATAACATCCAAAAGAATTATATCTGGGGGGCTATTTTCAATTATTCTCAAAGCTTCTGCACCACTTCTGGTAATTAAAACATTGAAACCTTTCCTCAGAAATAAAGGAATAAAGTTATTTAGATCGATAAAAGAGTCTTCGACAATCAACAGGTTTTTCATAATTAGTCATTAGTTATTCATTCATAGTGCTTTGTCAATTAATCAATGATGGGTGAGCAAGCTTGGAGTAATGAGTAATGAGTAATGAGTTTTTTACCTACTACCTACTACCTATATGCGAAGCGGGACGCGCCCCCAGGCGCTAATCCTTTAGGGTATCCTTTAGGACTACCTACTACCTACTACCTATTTGCGAAGCTTATCCTTTAGGACTACCTACTACCTACTACCTACCCCCAACCCATCAATTAATATTTGACAGACTAATAGCTCAAGCTTGCTCAGATTTAACGGTAAACTAAGTCAGACTAAATAAAAGTACAAAACTTAATATTGCACTAAATATAGTTAAGACGTAGAACTGAGAGCGACCAGTTTCTAAATATTTAAAACCTTCTCCACTAGCAATGGTAACTAAACCCGTCAGGTTAACTACACCATCAACAACTCGATGGTCTGTTTCCATAATTTGCCTAGCTAGACGACGACAGCCGACTACAAACACCTGATGATAAAGATCATCGAAGTAAAACTTGTTCAGGGATAGTTGATAAAAAGTAGAATACTTTTTGGCGATCGCCACTCGGTCAATTTTAGGTTGTAAGTACATCAAAGAAGCTACCGTAATGCCAACTAAAGCTATACCGACGGAACTACCAGCCATAATCAGAAATTCCTGGGAATCAAACTGATTAGCTAGGGTAATAATTTCTCCAGGGGCATGAATAAATCTAGCAAAAACATTATCCCAAGGTCTGCCTATCCAGCCTAGGAAACAGGAAGGAATAGCCAAAACCACTACAGGAAAAATCATTGTCAGAGGTGATTCATGAGGATAATTATCTTGTCCAATTTTTGGACAGTCTAATTCTTGGTTACCGCGAAACTCACCTTCAAAGGTCATAAAGTAAATGCGGAACATGTAGAAAGCCGTCAGACCAGCCGTTGCCCAGCCGAGGAACCAAAGTGTTGGATTAGCACTAAACGCTAAACTAAGAATATCATCTTTTGACCAAAATCCAGCAAAAGGAGGGATTCCGCAGATTGCTAAAGTACCAATCAAAAAAGTAGTAGCAGTAACAGGCATATACTTGCGTAAACCGCCCATCAAGCGCATATCTTGTGCCAATAGAGGATCGTGTCCTACGACTGCTTCCATACCATGAATTACCGACCCAGAACAGAGAAACAACATGGCTTTAAAGCAAGCATGGGTCAGAAGATGAAACAAACCAGCCGAATATCCGCCGATGCCCATCGCCATCACCATATAGCCGAGTTGAGACATAGTAGAATATGCCAATCCTTTTTTCAGGTCATTTTGAGTTAAAGCGATCGCGGCCCCAAGCAAAGCAGTAATCGCACCAGTCCAAGCGATAACCCCCATCGCAACAGGAATCTGCTCAAAAACTGGATACATCCGCGCAATCAAGAACACTCCAGCAGCAACCATGGTCGCAGCATGAATCAAGGCTGAAATAGGCGTAGGTCCTTCCATGGCGTCTGGTAGCCATACATGGAGAGGAAACTGGGCTGATTTTGCTACTGGGCCTAAAAAAACCAAGATTGCTAACATGGCTGCCAGCCCTCCTGATAATGCGCCAGAATTAACTAATTCTGAGAGTCTCAACCCCATAATGCTAAAGTCAAAACTTCCCGTAGCCCAATACAGACCAAGTATGCCTAATAGCAAACCAAAATCACCCACACGGTTGGTTATAAAAGCTTTTTGGCAAGCAGCAGCAGCACTAGGGCGATCGTACCAAAAACCGATCAAGAGGTAGGAACACATCCCCACTAGTTCCCAAAAAATGTAGACTTGTAGCAGGTTGGAACTAAGCACCAGACCTAACATGGAAGAACTAAAGATACTTAAATAAGCATAAAATCTTACATAGCCTGGGTCATGAGCCATATAGCCATCGCTATAAATCATGACCAACAAAGCCACGGTAGTCACAACGACTAACATTAAAGAACTCAGAGAATCAATTGTATAGCCGACGGTTAAGCTAAAATTATTTGCCGTTACCCATTCAATAGTTTGAGTATAAGCTTCGTGTCCTTGAATTTGACTCCACAATAAGCCAAATGACAAGAGCATCCCCACCCCAATTAGAGAAATCAGGAAGACAGCATTAATTTGTCTTAAACTATTGGTAAATTTATTAGATAAGATTAAACCAATGCCTACTAAAGTTGCTCCCAATAAGGGTAAAACTGGTATGAGCCAAGCATATTGATAAAGTATTTCCATGATTTATATTTACTTTGATTGCGGTTTACTTAATATTGGCGTGAAGGTCAAGAACTGTTCGTTATCTTAGTCATAGGGATCGTTGGCAAAGATAATAGGCATAATTAGTATGATGGGCAATGAAAATATAATGATCGCCCATACAAGTAACATAAAATTTTCAAAGATAGATAGCATGGAATTGTCCACGAAAAAATTTAAGGGCTATATAAAGTGGGAAATCAGATTAAGCTACTTTTTTAGGTAAATTGATCCTAATTTTTGAGAGTTGGGCAGAGGATTGTTGTTGCATTAAATTTTCGGCGTTGCGTTTAATAGTGTTATGGACAAAATCTAAATACTCATCGTTATAGTGATTAAAGGGTTGTTCCATCTCTGTTGCTACTTCATTCATCAACAGGTAAATAGAGCTAACTAAAAGCATCGCCAAAATTGTACCCGAACCTAGTTGGCTCATGATGCCAATGGGCAATGCTACTAAACAAGCGATCAAAAATACTTTTAAAGCAATGGTATGAATTAAAGATGCTGATTTTTTAGCAACTCGTTCGCAATCTCCCAAAATATTGGTCAGGCGCTCAACACTCCTGTGTAAATAGGAATACTGAAAATCATCAAGTTGCCCTTGTTTATACTGACGTTCTAGATAATCACCAAGCCAAAAAATAATATCTAGAGGTGCATTCTTAGATACCTGCAATCTTTTATATTCCAGTTGAGATAGTAAAGGCTTTAATTCAGTCATTGGCTGTTGTTGCAGATGTAGTTTTGTCGCCACAGCAAAAGCAGATACCAACTTAATAGCCGATTCTTTCTCGTATTGGTCTTGAGGTTCGTGTTCCTCTACATAGTGCCAGATACCCCGAATCTGATTGTTAACTAAATCCACCATTGCTAACCAAGGTTTACGTCTTAACCAAAGGTTTTTATAAGCAATATTAATTCTCAGCGTCAATAATGAACCCAAAGCGATGGTAAGACCAACGACATAAAAAGCGATCGCTTGACTGGAAAATACTTCTGGTAAAAGTTCCCAGCGATTTAGCCAAGAAATAAACAAGCTATAACCGCCACATAAAGCGATCCAAGGTAAAACTTGGGGAAAAATAGCTTTAGCTGACTGAAAAATAATTTGTCTTTTGTTGGGTTGTTTTGCCTGAATCGATCTAGGAGAAACTAATTCTTGCTGTGAGACTGCTGGGGATGAAAAAAACTTTGAGGCGTTGCTGTTTGGGGATTTGCTTAAAATCACTTGGGGAGCAGGCAATTGTTCCTTTTTGCCAAATTTTGATCGTTTTCTGATAGCCATGATTGAATCTTCGGTAAGTAGGACTTTTTTTTCTTGATTTGCCAAATTTTGCTCAAATATAAATTCGCTGTAGTCGATCAAGTCATCTATTCCCATCAGGTTGAATGTAATCTCTGTTATCAACCACACTGCCATCTTAATTATTAACTTTCGAGCTTTCACCTGCATTGGTTTTAATCTCCTAAAGAGTGCAGTGTTGAGACAATATAGCTAGAAATATTTGATGTGGAGGAAGATAAAAGCTACTTTGACTTAAATTTATTTTGAGGCAATCTAGGCGAGCTTGTTGATGATATCTAACTTATTGATTTAGGCATTGCGCATTTACCTAGGGGATCGATCTTGAAACTCTTCGTTTAGATCTTATATACCAAATATAAAATGCTCCCCTCAGCTACAAAGCTGATAATAATATTGTGATTTGCTATCAGCTATTAACTTTTTAAGAAGGTCAATAAAGTTATTCTATTCATTCATCTCTTTCAAGGTTGCCACAGTAGAAGCGGATAGTTGGCTAAGGTATCTAAAAATCCAATATTTCATCATGGTGTCCATCACTACTGGTACGGTAGCAATAAACAAAGATATACTACTCTGATTGGCAGCAACTCCTAAGTGATTAGCTAGACCTTCTAACAAGACTTCCCAACCGTGAGGAGAGTGAAAACCAACAAACATATCTGTAAATAAAATAATCGCAAAGGCTTTGGCACTATCGCTTAAACCATAGATAATTTTGTCAATAAAGGACTTGAGAACGCTAATATCGTTTCGGCGGATCAACAGCACAAAAGCAAAGGCAAAGATTCCCACAAAATCTGCAAAGACATTACTAATAGAGTTGTTGCTCTTGTGATGAAAAACTTCAGCAATTTCGTTGGCTTTTTCTTGAACATTCTTTTCTAGTTCTTCACTAGACATGGACGGAAAACCTTTAAGCATCCGATCCATTTTGAGCTGCTCTTCGTAGGTGTTAAGTTCTACCAAAGCCTCTTCTTTCCACTCTGAGTTTAAATTATCGATGACAATGGCCGCTTCTTCTCCACCTCGATACTGATCGACAATAGGAGCAATAACCAAGCGTTTTGATACCTGCTGAGTGATAATCGGCACAATAATCAATAGTGCTAGTAGTCTAACTCCCACCACCGTAACGGCACGAGAACGGCGAAACTCATTTACTACCTCTTCTTCAGACTTAGGATTCAAGTCTTGCTTAATTTTGTCAAAGGTTTTGCCAACAGATCCTGTTAATGGAGTCGAACCAGGAAATAATGAATTTAAGGGCGAACCATTTTTTCGTTTCTGCTGAGGAGGAGGTGTAACGTTAACTGGTGTTGTAGTAGAAGAAACATCGACAATGCTGGTAGGCGTATAAGATTCTCCTCCAGGCTGGGAAACGGGAACTATAGCTGCTGGTTGATTCTGAGTAATAGTGTAGTTGGCTAAAATACCTTCGGCAAAAATCAGCTTTTCTAAATTATTTGAACCAAGATTTCCAGAGGCAGCACTGCTAGAGTTGAATTGTTCGATTCCACTGCGTAAAATATCTAAGTTTTCTTGGACTTCTCCCTGTAGGCGATCGCTAGTAAGAGATTCTACAGGTACTCTATAGCCACTAAAATAGCGATTTTCAATCGATTTAATCCTCGAAGCAGCCTCATAAGCTTCTTTTAGAGACTGTTCTGGATTGCCAAAAAATTGCTCTTTGAGTTTACTAAAGGGAGATTTGCGTGTAGAAGGAGTAGAAGTCATTGTTTAATCAAGGATAAATAATAAAACTAGTTTTAAATAAACAAAAGTATTTCATAAGCATTAGGCTGCACTGTGAACTTTTAACTGTTTTGGCTGATGATTGGTCGCAGAAAAACTTTTTTTGACAAACAGGCTTGGTTTGTGATGCTGGTAAAGTGTCTGACTATTAATCCCGCGCATACTATTTGCAGTTGATTGAGTCATAATTCTTGCGCCTGGAGCTACATATCTTCCTGAAGGTATATGTATGCTTGTTGATAATGCCCGATACTTTTTAGGTAAGAATTCTTGACTATTGCTGATTAATCTGAGTTTTGGAGTAGCCATAAGAAATATTCTTTTCGTAAGGTATTAATAGCTATGGATGAACTATGTACTGATTTGAACAATAGATTAATCAAATTAAAGTAACAAACTCGGATCAAAGTTTAATTGAATTCGTAAATCTGCGAATTTGCTTTTGGGCGTTGCTGATTTGAAGTGTGAAGCTAAAAAGTAATCCGTTCGTAGCTATCAACTATCAGCTATTCAGTTGATCTGCTTGGTCACAGAAATCGCAGCACCATACCTCGATTCTGCAACGCCTGCTTTTAAAATACGAATGCATGTTTTGGCTGTCATCGTGACTATTTTAAATTTCTTTACAGAGAATTAACATTCTGATACTATGTTTATCGTTGATTAATGAAATTTGAAGTAATTAACTATCTCGGTTATAGTGTCAATCAAGTTTACTAGCCTGCTTGCTCACCTAGGTAAGTTTTGTTCCACCTGTGAGGAATTTAATATTTACGGAGGGTGACTTTGAATTGATTTTTCAAAATTACCCGTAAAAATCTGAAATTTGCTAGTTAAAAATAGTATTTTTGATTTTTCAGTTGATTTTAAATAGGGCAATGGATTAATCGCCAGAGATTTAATTGCTTTCAAAAAGTAAAGACTTATTAGTCAATTGAGCGCCAAAAAAACCATAACTTAAGAGGTATTTACTTAATATGAGACTTTTACTAGTTGAAGACGATTGGGAGATCAGTGAATTACTAGAAGAGATTTTGACCGATCAAAATTATGTAGTCGATATTGCCAGAGATGGTCAAGCTGGGTGGGATTTCGTCGAAGCTTTTAATTATGATTTAATCCTGCTGGATGTGATGCTGCCTAAAATGAACGGTTTCACTCTTTGTCGTCAATTACGCGATCGCGAATACGAAATGCCAGTTTTAATGTTGACTGCCAAAGATACAACTGATGAAAAAGTTCAAGGATTAGATGCAGGCGCTGATGACTATATAGTTAAACCCTATAAATTGCAAGAGTTACTAGCGCGGATTCGTGCCTTGTTACGTCGAGGAATTACCTCCATGTCCCCAGTCTTAAAATGGGGTGAAATGTGTCTCAACTCCAATACTGGTGAAGTGAAATATCAAGAGCAAACTTTGCAATTGACAGCCAAAGAATATTGTCTACTAGAACTATTTATGCGTAACGGTAGTAAATTGTTGAGTCGCAGCGCAATCTTAGAAAATCTGTGGTCTTTTGAAGAGCCACCCGATGAAGATGCAATTAAAGCTCATATTAAACGCTTAAGAAAAAAGTTAACCAAAGCTGGAGTTGCTAATGATTTTATTGAGACAGTTTATGGCTTAGGGTATCGTCTTAGTGCTGCAAGTTCATAGTCAAGACACACTTGCTCTAAAGCCATAAGCTTTTTAATTTCACTCTACAAGTTTCTCATCAGAATTCTCAGTGCTACTTACTCGATCTATTTCCAATTGAATTGTCTTGCTGAAGGCTGCCTACCAAGTTTAGTTCGGAAGTTCAATACCTAGTCAAAATTAAAACCGTGCTTACATCTACTACAGCTAGGACAGCCACAGCAATAAACCATGCTTTAACCTAAATTATGCTCTATTCATTTAAAAATCGAGCATTAGTAAATTAGAAAATAAAAATCAATTTTTTACTTTATAGTGCTAAAGTCATGTTGAGGAAGACATAAAGTTATAATGCAATATATCACCATGAAAATAAAATTTTGAATGTTTTACTTCGATAACATCGAGAGTTTTAAGCGTGCAAGATTACTGCAAATATACTAATTTAGTATATTTGCAGTAATTTCTCTAGATTCATAAACTTCTAGAAACGGTTATCGCAACTGCATCTTAATATTCAGTTTCTTTACTTTGATCTAGCTAAGTTAACAACAATTTTAAAATGACTTTGCTGAAATATTTAACAGCTTGCTTTTCCATTCCTAATAAGCTGCCAGGTTTTAGCTTTTTAGACATACGCCGGCGTTTACTACTAGCTTATTTACTAGTTATGTCAACAGTTTTAGGCATCTCGGGAACGGCTCTTTACATTTTTTTTGCTCAAAGTTTAAATCATCAGGTAAATAATCGGTTGCAAACCTTAGTAGGAGCAGCTACTCCCAGTTTAAATACAATCAAGTTTAAAGGTAGACCAAGTCTTGATCGAGATCTTTCCTGGCGCGATCTATTTTCTCATCGCCAACAGAGTTTAGAATGGTTCGATGCCAATGGTCAACTTATCGCTAGAGAAGGAAGCAATTTTCCGCAAATGCCTTTGAGCGCGAAAGCATTTTCAACTTTGCAGAATGGCGAATCCATATTTCAACAAGAAAGACAGATTAGAAGTGTAATCATCGCTGTATATACCACTCAAAATCAAAAAAATACTATTCAATTAAAAGGTTATATTCGAGCTAGCGAGTCTACCCAGGAAATCGAAACAACCCTCCAGCAGTTGCAATTAGGATTGTGGCTGGGGGGAGCTACAGCAATTTTTTTAATCGGCATCAGCAGTGTCTATCTAACTCGTCAAGCTCTCAAACCTACTTTGAAAAGTTTTCAACATCTCAAACAATTCGCTGCCGATGCGTCTCATGAATTAGGTGGCCCTCTAACCAAGATCAGTTTTGCCAGTGAAATTTTACTGAGTAATCCAGAACAGTTAAGTAAACCCTCTGCACAGAAAAAAGTTGAAATAATTAAAAGTGGTGCAGAGCAAATGAAATATCTTTTGGAAGATTTACTCTTTTTATCCCGTACTGATGCAGTTTCTCCCTTAATTAAGCCAGAAAAAGCCATTGTTTTTGTGGATGAACTGCTACAGCAATTAGCAGAACACTTTCGAGAAGTTGCTCGTAATCAAGACATTGACTTTGAAACTAATATTCAGCCCGATTTAGTTGTCAAAGGCGATATTTCTCAACTGAATCGCTTATTTTCTAATATTCTGACCAACGCTTTTAAATATACTCATGCTGGAGGAAGAGTAATTTTATCTTTAAGCCTATCTCAAAAAGATGTGGTAGTCTCAGTTGAAGATACAGGTATTGGCATCGATTCCCAATATTTACCCTACATTTTTCAGCGTTTTTGGCGTGCCAAACAAGTTAGGAAGCAAAAAGGACTGGGATTAGGTTTAGCAATTTCTCAAACTATTGTTCAACAACATCAAGGCAAAATTACAGTTTCTAGCACAGTTAACGTAGGTACTTGTTTTAAAATCTTTCTTCCATCATATAGATTGCAATCTAAATAGAAAACTTTATTCGTTACAATGTCTATTTTTTTTGTTTCTAGTTTGTCACCTTTGGTAACTTAACATTAGTAAATAGACAAAAACTATAAATTTACTTTTAAGTCAAGTTTACTCTTGGCTGTAATTATCTGTGATGTTTCTATTTACTATTTCTACTCGACTGCTTAATCAAGGTTTTCTGTTTTACCACAAACGTTTACTGCTTAAATATTTGCTCGCCACTGTCGCTATATTTAGTATTTCGGGAATATCTCTCTATTTTTTTGTGATTAGAAGCTTAAACCAACAATTAAACCAAGAGCTTCTAACTTTAGTTGAAGCAGCAACTCCTAGCTTAAGTATGGTTAAAAGTGAAGGCAAACAAGGCCTTGAGCGCGAAATTTCTTGGGTTAAACTCTTCTCAGACCAACACCACGGTCTTGAATGGTACGATGACCAAGGAAAACTCTTGGCCAGGGAAGGTCATGACTTTATTCAATCTCCTATATTCAATAATATACAAGCGTTAAAATCCACCAAGAAAACCTCTGTATTCCATCGTCAGGGAAAGATTCAGACTGCGACTATAGCCGTCTATAGTCACAACCCAAGAGAAGATAAGCTGTTACTAGAAGGTTATATTCGTGCTAGCCAATCAACTCAAGAAATTGAAGTTGTTTTCACTCAACTTAGATTAGGATTGCAACTAGGAGGTGCTACAGCTATAGTTTTAGTTAGTTTTAGCAGTATTTATTTAGCTACAGAAACTCTAAAACCTTTAAAAAAAGGGATTCAAAGGCTTCGGCGCATTATGACCAATGTTTCTCACCAGGTACGCACTCCATTGACCCGAATTAGTCTTGCTACTGAAATGTTACTCAACCAAACAAGTAAAAACCAAGTTAGCCAAGCTAGAAAACTCAATATTATTAATACTGCTACCGAACAAATCAGACATTTAGTAGAAGAGGTATCATTTTTAATTCGTATAGACACAACACCTAACCTCGGCAAGGTAAGATTTAACGATGTGTCGTTGATGGCAATCTTGCAAAGCCTAAGTGAACAATTTACGCCAATTGCCAGAGCGAAGGGTGTTAATTTACAGACACAGTTATCTAAAGATATTATAATTAAAGGATATCAAGACGAGTTAAATCGGCTTTTGACCAATTTACTAGAAAATGCTATTAAATACACTGATGCACCAGGAAGTGTCTTTCTTTCGATCGAACAATCTCAGAAGAAAATTATTGTTACCATTAGAGATACAGGAATAGGTATTCCCAGCGATCATTTGCCGTTGATCTTTCAAGATTTTTGGCGGAGTGAGGCTGTAAAAGTTAAATATCCAGAAGGTTTAGGTTTAGGCCTGACCATAGCTGAAGCCATCATACAACAACATCAAGGAAAAATTACCGTTATTAGTGAGGTAGGAGTGGGTAGCTGTTTCCAAGTTCATTTTCCTAAGGGAAAATTATAAGTTTCAAATATATCGATTAACTAAAGTAACAAAAATTTATATTTCAAGATCACTATATTGTAGTTCACAAATAATTACTCAAATCTTATAGATAGTAGTAATTTACGTTTTCTGCTTAATTTTTTCTCTCACCAAAACTGATTTAAATAGAATTACAATAAATAATTTATTATCAAACAACAAAGCTAAACAGCTATGCTGATTATGATTAAGTATCTTCATAATTTTTACTTGAAATAATTGTACGGTCAGATAATTTATGTCTTCTAATTTATATACAGAACCTATACCTGACGAAGTTTTTGATTACTCTAGTTTAGATGTTAAGTATTTGAACTTTGTACAGGAGCAAACAGGTGAAATTCGCTCTTTAATGAAACGGACAGCTCAAGACATTATTGAGATTGGACAAAGGTTGATTAAGGTCAAGAAGCTTCTAGGGCATGGACAGTACAGAAAATGGATCAAAGCTGAATTCAATTGGGGAAAATCAACGGCTAATTCGTTTGAAAATGTGGCTAAACAGTTTGCAGGTGTCCAAAATTTGGATGTTTTTGCTGCTTCAGCACTTTACGAGTTAGCAGCACCTTCAACTCATGAAGCAGCTAGACAAGAAGCGATCGCTTTGGCTCAAGCTGGGGAGAAAATTAGCTACAAAGCTGCTAAAGAAATTAAGCAAAAATATAAAGCTAAGTTAGCTAAACCTCCGTTAGAATCTGCCCAGAAGTTTTTACCCTCCGAAGCAATTCAATTAAACGCAAAAGTAGAAATAGATCAAAAAGTAAACGCCCAAGATTTATCAATTACTTCTGACTTAGCTGAAGACTCGGCTTCATCTCCAAGGCAATTTCATCAACAAGAAATCATTGATATTTATCCTCAAGTAGTGGAAGAGCAATCGACAGTTTCTCTTAAGATTACAGCATCCCAATCTGAGCATTGGTGGAAGTTAGGAAATCATCATCTTTATTGTGGGGAGCCCAATTCGCAGGAATTTCAAAGCAAGTTACCCAATAGAATTGCCTTAGCTGTGGCTTTTCCTTCCACTGCTGGTTGGAGTTGGGGAAATTTAGAGTCGAAAATAAATTCTTCTCTAACTCTTTTCAGTAGCTATGAAGATGTCGATTTAAAGTTATTTCGAGAAATGTTACGTAATGTATTAGAGCTTTATACTGATGGTCAAGAAACGGTTTTATTTGCTTTCGTTCCCGATCCTGCTTTACTTTTGTTGGCAGAAAGTCTTGATTGTCAATGTTTCATTGCTGAAAATGATGAAAAACTTTGCCAAGCAGTAATTCAGGCTTGGAAACAAATAGGCGGAAAAGTAGATTGATAGAAGTTACGTATTGACAGTGAAGAGAGAATATAAAGGAGGTATTATGTTGTTATCATTCATCGCTTTCAACTAATTGTGAGAGAACAATCGGTAGTGTGGCAAAAAGTTGGGATAAAACAATCTGATTCAACCAAGAACAGTGTTTTGGTGTGTAATAAAAAACGATTTTATGCTCAGGGTTATTGAGAAATTCGGCTCTAGTTGCCATTGACTCTAGTATTCCTGACTGACCTTTCTTGCCCAAAATCATGACGGGAATTTCATCATTTGAGGCAATCCAACGAACCAAAGATTCGGATTGATGAGTGTTTAAACAGTCCATCACTAAATGCCACTTTTTTATTTGAGGATTAGCTTTAACCATTTGCTGCACATGGGTCATAAAATCTAGCTCAGTTCTAGTTTGACCGATACTTTCGTGTAAGATTTTGCCACTACTAATATCAAAACTAGCAATTAGAGTTTGAGTGCCATGTCGAATATACTCGAACTCTCTTTTGATTGGCTGACCTGGTTTTATTGGTTTGTCAGGAGCTTGTCTTTCTAGAGCTTGTATTCCTGTCATCTCATCGATACTAATAATCCTTTCTCCCTTTGTTCTTAAATTTTGTGCTTGTTCGTACAACCAACAGATATTTTTGGTTTTTTCGTCAAACTTTTCGTCGGGGGGGGATTCAACCAATATTCTGATTGATGTGGTTTCAATGTTGCTTCTGACAATAATCGAGCGACATGTCTGGGAGAAATAGTTGTGACTATCTTTTGTTTTTCCATTTCTTCGGCTAATTCTCTTGATGTCCAATGACTTAGAAGATGTTGGTTATGGTTATAAAGGGAAAGGAATTTTGATTCATACTTTAACCGAAGGTGGCGGAATGCCTCTTGCCAATTGCACTACTGCTGCTAATGGTAGTGAAAGAGAGCAAATTTTTCCTTTGCTTGATAGTGTGAAGTTGAAAACATTAAAAGCAGGGAGACCGAAGAAAAGAGTTAAAGTTTTAGCAGCAGATAAAGGCTATGATTCTAAGGAAAAGCGCGCTGCTTTAAGAAAACGGGGTATTAGACCTCAACTACCTCAACGAATTTATCAAACCCCGAAAAATCTCGGAAGACCAATCAAAATATCTGTTGCGAGATTTCAACAAGAAAGATGTTTCGCTTGGTATCAACGCAAATATCGCCGTCTAGTTGTTCGATGGGAACGTCAAAAAATCAATTTTGATGCCTTTTTATCTTTGGCGACCGTTCATATCTGGATTAACAAAATATTATTAGTGGGATAGGTTCATATACAGAAGAGTAAAGAATTTCTTTTTTGTGACCTTCTTACTCCCCCTTTACAAGCTGTCTCAAGAAATAGCCTCACGTAATGCAAGTGTGATATTTAATTTGACTTTTAATAAAACTGTAGAGACTGAAAGTTTAATTTACACAGAAATAAGTCCATCTTTTTCTAGCTTCTCAGCGATCGCTTTTCTAATATATTCACTGCGATTCGGTAAAGAACGAACAATAGCATCAATTTCAGGAGGAAGTTTGACGCTGACTGGCGTTTGCTTATGGGTTACCCCCAATCCTTTTCCCTGGAATAAATAATCTTTTTTCTGGTCTGTGTTTTCCATAAACAACGAGTATACTCGATATCACGTGCTATTATTATGACAGAGAGTTAGGGTCGGCAAAACTTGTTCTTTCTGTCTAATACTCAAAGCCAAAAAAGGCTTTGTCATCGTCAACAACTTAAAAGTTTAAACAATGAACTTAATATCAAGTATACATGATGGTTCAATTGATGTAGTAGCTTTTGAAACCACTAAAGAGCAAACATTTAAGCGTGGCGAAGTCCTTTAGGACTTATCGCAAAAAACCGCAAAGTTTTCTAGACAATATAGCAAAAGATTTTTGTCTCCATCAATCAAGTTTTCAAGTTACCCAGGTAACTTGAAACCTGGGTATAACCTTCTATCTCTTCATAAGCAATAATCATGACAACTATTAAGTTTCTGCTGTCACCCGTGAAGGCAGTAAAGTTAGAGGTGAGTTTAGGAGACAAAAACTATGCCTAAACTGATTAAATTAAAATCCAGCTTAGATCTAACTCATGATGAATCCCGCGATCGCCTCGCATTAGAAAGAAAAGTGGAACGGGCTTTTTATGTAGCAGGGGTAGCCTTAGCCCAATTAAGAGATCGCAGGTTATATCGTTCAACTCACAGTAGTTTTGAGCGTGGGGGACGCTGCATTGTTAATTAGGGTTGAGAGCGATCGCGATTCTTTCCACGGAGTGCGGTCGTTTCTCGTATTTGTACGAAAAGCATTTTTTCAATCAACTTTTATGGCTGGTAAATTAATGTTTTCCGTTTTCCAATATCTTAATTGTATACTGTCTGCAAACACCTGTCAACTATCGGTAGACAATATACAATAGAATGAAAGTTGGAAAACAACTTATGAAAACATTGCAAGTCAAGCGAGTTAAAACAAATGTTATTGATTTCCCTGGTTTGGGAAAGCGAATAAAGGAGGCAAGAGAAAAAGATGATCGTTCTTTAGTTCAAATTTGTAAGCAGTGTGATATTAGTAGAGCTTATTGGTATCAGTTAGAGGCAGAAGATATGCGCTCGGCTGTTACAGAAGAAATAATCAGAAGAATAGAGACAATACTAAATGTTGATTTAGGAGTCAGTTTTGATGATTAATCTTTAAAAATAAAAGCTATCCAAATTGTCTTAGCTGTCACTCAAGAGAAATTTGCATTCTCGTAGCAGCTTGCCACATATTAAAAATCGCCAAAGCAAAAGCGATCGCCATTCTTTGCACGGAAACCTGCGATCGCTTTAATTACACAAATCCCGTTAGGAGGGAAAAAATGATTACTTATATTTTAAGTGCAGTAGTGAAAAACTGCACCCACATTTCTACACAAGCATTTTTAAACCGCTTAAACCAGTTGGGAGGTGCGCTGTGATTGGATTCATAACGCCTTTCAACATTCTCGACTATATAGATCGCTTGAACGTAGTTATGAAGCAAAGGGTCAAAAGACTGGAGAGCATACAAACTATCTGAAGTAGTTAAACATTGTCAGGGGAGATGGGTATTAGGCTTAGAAGGAGAAGGATGTGTAGAAACAGCCAGAGCGATCGCTCTATGTGGAATAACATGGCAGGGTTCTAACTGGAAAAAAGAGGCGATCGCGTTATGGATTCCTTTATACCAGTTCACTTTGGTACATTTACAGGTTTACCTTCTCGTATTCTTTATAGCTTAATTATTTTTCCTAGAGGAACTAACACCAATGTTAATATAAACTAAACTTACAAACTTAGTCTATATGGAAATCATCAATATTCACCAAACTAAAACTCAGTTATCAAAACTGCTACAAAGAGTATCTTTAGGAGAAGAGTTTATCATTGCCAATCGTGGAACACCAGTAGCTAAACTTTCGCCTTATCAAACACCTATAACTAATTTTCGTATTTCAGGTAGACTAGCTGGTCAAATTAAAATTGCGGAAGATTTTGATGAAGTAGACGATCAAATTGTAAGTCTTTTTCAAGGAGAAGAAGAGTGAAGCTCTTATTGGATACTCATTGCTGGCTATGGTGGTTAAATGAGCCGCGAAAATTGTCTCCTTCAATGGAACAAGCCATTGCCGATCCTAACAATGAACTATTTCTTTCTGTAGCAAGCATCTGGGAAATTGCTATTAAAGTAGCTATTGGAAAACTGATAATTCCCCTACCTCTGGCTCAATTAGTTACCCAACAATTACCAATAGATAGGATTAACACTCTCGATATCCGAACAATTCACGCTCTAAAGATTGAAGAATTACCTGCTTATCATCAAGATCCTTTTGATCGTATTTTGATAGCACAAGCGATTTGTGAAAATTTGACAATTATTACTCGCGATCGCAAATTTACTAACTACCCAGTTTTACTACAAAAATAATTTATGCCTAATGTGAATTTAAAATTTTCGCAGATCGTCCGTGCAGGGCTTTAAATTGAGTTATTTAACTAATGTTACGCAAAACAACTAGAAATAGATAGTTTCGATAGTTTCAGTAAGTTATCCTAAAGGATACACTTCGCTATGAAAATAGATCAATAAACCCTTTCCCCTTTCTTCTTTCGCGATCTTTACAGATCAGTGAGTGCGTAACATCAATTACTTAATTATAACTACAAGACGTTACAATCAATACCGTTCAAAAATATTCGCTCTAGCGTTCAAAATCGCTTTTATTGCTCCTACCACTTCTGATCCTCTTATTGAGAGTAGTTCTTATTACAGGGGAACAGTTTGAAGTTGGGCTAAAAGGAGAATTTCTAGACCGCAGATTAGCAGCGACTCTATCAGCTTATCAAATTACCAGAGCTAACGATGTTGTTCCCGGTTTTAAGTTTAGCTTAACGATCGCCTTTCTCGAACAAATTACTGAGGGCGATTAGGCTCCGCCTACGCTTCGCGATCGCTTGGTCACTCTAACTGTATACTGTGCCAGCTTGATTAAATCAAAATAGTAATAGATTATGAAAACTGCACCTGAAAAAGAACAAACTTATCCTCAAGTTAGATCAAACCCTTACCACCGAGCTATACCTTGGCTGTTTTGGTCTGGGTTCTTGGGCATAACTATTATGGGTGGTTGGATAGGTTATGAGAAATATTTTCAGCGATCGCTGCTTAAGTCTACGTCCCTTTCTTGCTTAAGTTTTCGTGCAAGTTGAACGCTATTATAAGTTCGCTCTTCTTCATTTAAACAAGTTTCTATGTATTCCAAGTCTTCTGCTTTCCACTTTGCTTTTACTCCTCTTCCAGGAGCTGACCGTAATCCCACCAATTCTCGGTCTTGCCAACGTTGAATTGTCGCTCTGACTGTATGTTCATGACAATATAGATAAATACGTTATTAACCGTTGGTCGATTTTTCCTCATAAGTTCCTCAAATCTTAGCCTTAATCTTATAACAAAAGAAGTTATTTGGAAAAACAATGAATAATTCAACCACTCCTACTGTCATCGTCGGCGGAGGCTTTGTCGGACTCTTTACTGCTCTATATCTCAGCCATCACAACTACCCCGATCCCATAATTCTCATTGATTCTACAGAACGCTTTGTTTTTAAACCCTTATTATATGAATACCTATCTGGGGAAATGTATGACAAACAGGTTTTACCTCAATACAAGGAATTATTGAAAGGTACTGAGGTAGCTTTTGTACAGGGTGAGGTAACGGGTATCGATCTAGAACAGCGTCAGGTAGAATTAGCATCTGGTTTGTCCTACAACTATCGCTATTTGGTTTTGGGGGTAGGTAGTAGTCAGGGCTATTTCGGTACAAAAGGAGCAAAAGAAAACGCTTTTTCTTTCCGCACTGGAGCAGATACGGTAAAACTAGAACGGCATATTAGACAATGTTTACAACAGGCCAGCCAAACTGAATCTCAAGCAGAACGCAGCAAATTATTAACCTTCGCCGTAGTAGGAGCAGGTCATTCAGGAATTGAAATGGCAGCGACTTTAGCCGATCTACTACCACATTGGTATGGCAGTTTGGGTGGTAATGTTGAAGATCTTCGCATTGTGTTAATGGATTTCGTTACAGAAATTTTGGCAAAAGATGATACACATCTTCGAGAAACTGTCCAGTCAGCTTTGAAAAACCGCACTATTCCTGTGGAATTACTTTTAGGGGCAAAAGTTGCAGCAGTAGATTCAGACTCTGTGCAATATCAATTAGTAGATCGAGACGAAACTGAAACGCTATCGACCAAAACCGCAATTTGGACTGCTGGCATAGCTAACAATCCTCTAATTGAATCTCTGACGCAGATAAAGGATGAAAGCAAAAATGAGCATGGTTCTCCTCTGGTGACTTCCACTTTGCAATTAGTCGATTTTCCCGAAGTGTTTGCAGCAGGAGACTGTGCGACAGTTAAAGACCATTCCTTACCCCCAGTGGCGCAAATTGCCTATCAACAAGGAAAGGGAATTGCTGATAATCTGATTGCTTTATCTAAAAATAAAGGAACGCATTCGGTTGACGCAAATATGCGAGGAACTTTAATCAAATTGGGACTGAACGACGCAGTTGCCAATTTATTTGACAAAATATTAGTCCAAGGAAGACCGGGAAATCTAATTCGTAATCAGACTTACTTAAACATGCTGCCGACTCCTATGCATAACTTTAAAGCAAGTTCAGAGTGGCTTACTGACGAAATCTTCAATCGTTACCATTCATCAAGGTAAATTTTAAAACCGCATTGTGCAAGAAGCAGATCGCCTGCGAAGAAATCTCAAATATCAATCTTGAGTAAGATAAAAATAAATTACCTGATTTTGGTTCGATGACATTTGACAAATTAATAATCTTAGATCTTGATGAAACATTAATCCATGCAGCAGAAAAGCCCCTAGAGCAAGTCCAGGATTTTGTTGTCGGACCATATTTTGTATACTTACGTCCTCATGCTCGTTCATTTATCGATTTCTGCTTTGCATCTTTTTCTGCGGTAGCCGTTTGGACATCTTCCTCAAAAGACTATGCTGAAGAGATAAGTTTAAATTTATTTGGCAGCAAAAAAGAAGATTTAGCGTTTCTCTGGTCACAAGAGCGATGTGTCCGTAAATTCGATTACAAACGCTACGCCTCATATTGGATCAAAGATTTGAAGAAGGTGAAAAGACATGGATACACATTAGAAAAGATAATTGCGATCGATGATTCGCCTGAGAAACTTTATCGACAGTATGGAAATTTAGTGCGTGTTTTGCCATTTGAAGGATTAGTTTCAGATAATGAGCTATTGCATTTGCAGCAATATCTAACCGTATTAGCTGAAGCTGATAATGTACGCCAGATTGAGAAGCGCGGATGGCAGTCAAAGATAAACGCCACCAAAATAGAACAAAATTACCAGTATGTAAAAGAACGTTTTGAAACTTTAATCGCCAATGTTCCTGGAGCAATATACCGTTGTGCTAACGATGCTGATTGGACGATGGAGTTCTTAAGTGATGAAATTACGACGATCTCAGGTTATCGGGCTGCCGATTTTATTCATAATCAAAGTCGGTCTATAAGAAGCATTATTTACCCAGAAGATCGCGATCGCGTTGTTCGAGAAGTCCGTGAGGCGATCGCCATTCGTCAACCCTATACAATTGAGTATCGAATTATTCGCTCAGATGGATCGAATGCCTGGATTAAGGACAAAGGACAAGGAGTCTTTGACGGTGATGGCAAACTTCTTTGGTTAGACGGAATTATTTTAGATATTACCGAACGCAAGTGGACAGAGGGCTTACAGCAGATTCAAAATAGGACTTTGAAGATGATAGCTAGAGGAGAGACTCTAAAAGATACTTTATCAGAACTGATTGAGCAAGTCGACCGCTTATCTCCAGGTCTAAATTCAACCATTACGATCGTGCAGGAGGATGGTCAACATTTACGATCTTTTGTCAGTTCTCAATTGCCCCAAGATTATCTTAGCGCGATCGATTATTTACCCATTGAGGCAAAAGTTGGTTCTTGCGGGACGGCTGCTTATTCAGGTCAGCGAGTAATCGTAAGTAATATTGCTACCGATCCTTCTTGGACGGGCTATAAACATCTAATTTTGCCTCACGGTTTTCAAGCCTGTTGTTCCGAACCGATTAAATCCGATACGGGTAAAGTTCTAGGAACTCTTAATCTGTATTTTACCGAACCGCGATCGCCTTTACCTAAAGAGTTAGAGATAATGGAAGCTTGTGCTAATTTAGCCTCTATTGCTATTACTCGCCAACAATTTGAAGCTACATTGCAGCATAGCGAATCACAGCTACCTTTGATTACAGATGCACTACCAGCATTAATTTCTTATGTCGATTGCCACCAGTACTATCAATTTGTCAATAAGACTTATGAAGATTGGCACAAAAAACCCCGTACTGAAATTATTGGCAGCCATCTTCGAGAGATTCTAGGCGAGGCAAATTACCAGCAAATTAAACAGTATGTAGAATTAGCCTTGTCAGGGCAGACAGTAAGCTATGAAAATGAAATCAGATCGAGCGATTGCTTCTCACGTTGGGTTAATGTTACTTATATTCCCGATTTTAACCGAGAAGGATTTGTCAAAGGATTTTTTGGTTTAATTAGCGATATAAGCGATCGCAAAGCTACCGAACAAATGAAAGACGAATTTGTCTCGGTGGTTAGTCATGAATTGCGCACCCCTCTAACCTCTATATATGGCGCTTTAAAATTGATTGTAACCAACCCTCAAAGTGGATTATCCCAAGAAGACCGCGAAATGCTAAACATTGCCGTAACTAATACAAATCGCTTAGTGCGTCTGGTAAACGATATACTTGACCTAGAGCGCATTGAGTCAGGCAAAGTAAAAATGGTGAAACAGCCCTGTGAGGCTGCCGATTTAGTTCACGAAGCGATCGAAGTCATGCAGCCAATGGCAAAAGTTGAAAATATCACTTTGGTAGCAAAACCTGTTTCTCTGACCATTAATGTCGATCGCGATCATATCCAGCAAACCCTAACCAATTTACTCAGCAATGCGATCAAATTTTCGACCCCTAATAGTTCGGTTCAGGTTACAGTCGAAGACTTAGAATGCGAGGTTTTATTTAAAGTTATCGATACAGGGCGCGGGATTCCCGCAGATATACTAGGCAGTATTTTTGAGCGATTTAAACAGGTGGATGCTTCCGACTCGCGAGATAAAGGAGGTACTGGCTTGGGGTTGCCCATCTGTTACAAAATTATTGAAGAACACGGAGGTCGCATCTGGGCTGATAGTGAGTTTGGGAAGGGAAGCACGTTTTATTTTACTTTGCCTAAATCTAACTTAAAATCGTCAGAGGAACTGCCCCTATGACTGTAAAACGCATTTTGCTTGTAGATGACGAAGCTTCTATCTTAGCAGTGGCTCGTATTGGTTTAAAACGAGAAGGGTGGTCAGTGTTGACCGCAGCTTCAGGACAAGAGTGTATCGCTAAAGCGGTAGCCGAACAGCCAGATGCGATCGTAATGGATGTGATGATGCCCGAAATGGATGGACTAGCAACTCTCAAGCAGCTACAAGATAATCCTCAAATTAAACATATTCCCGTGATTTTTTTGACTGCTAAAGCTCAGAAAACAGATCGCCGTCGCTTTTATGCCTCTGGTATTAAAGGATTTATTACTAAGCCTTTCGACCCTACTACTTTAGCAAGTCAAATTTCAGGCTTTGTAGGTTGGTAGATACTGGTAAAAGATTTTCCTATTTTAATTAGATATGATTTCAGCCGAGTCAGTTGCAATTTGCTTCGATTCTTTTGAACTTATTTAGAAGCATTGGTGATATTGAGCAGGCAAATATTCAGCCTCGTCATGTGGAATTTCTCCAGCAGTCAAATATCGCCCCTGTAGATTATCCTCATAAGTTCCTCAAATCAATTTTTTATAACAGAATCAACCTCAAACAAATATTCGCCTTATAGATGTGAAGAGGTACAAGTTTAACGAGGAACTAAGATTTATGGTAACAACAGTCAGATATCGATCGCCAGGGTGCAATTGGTCAAAGAGCGCAACCCAACAACGCTTTCACCTGCGATTAGTAGAACCTGGAGCGACGCTGTAGGGCGTGACAATGTAGTCGCAATTTATCGCATTGAGCCTAGTGAGATAACTGGAAATCAAACATCAGAGTAACTTTATTACTAAATAAGAGATTGATAAATGATCGATAAAATACTCGTAGCAGTAGACCATTGCGAAAAAAATCAATTCGTCTTCGACTCAGCAATATTTTCAGCCAACCGTTCGGTATTAATCGTGCGTACTGCTATGGATAACGATTTTGAGCCAGTATCTTTTGAGCAAGAAAATAAAGCAGATAGCTAGTAAAAAATTAATCTCGCTCGATAATCAAAACCAATTAATTATGTTTGAAAAAATCTTTGATATCAATACTGAAGCCGAGCAAACCAATCTTCTTTCTCTCCGTAAAGGAGTCATTATTGGTGCAGGACAAGTAGGATTAGCCTGCGCCTACTCTTTACTGATTCAAAACTGCTTCGATGAATTAGTTTTACAGGATATCAATACCAAAAAGATTGAAGGAGAAGTGATGGATTTGCTCCACGGAATGTCTTTTATCGCTCCTACAGAACTTGTTGCGGGAACGGTAGCCGACGCGGGAAAGGATGCGGACATAGTAATTATCACCGCAGGTGCAGCACAAAAACCAGGAGAAACTCGCCTTGATTTACTAGGGCGTAATGTTGCTATCTATCAAAACCTGCTTGATGATGTAGCCAAGTATTGTCCCCATGCCATCCTGTTAATTGTCACTAATCCCGTAGATATTATGACCTATGTGGCACTAAAAATGTCTGGGTTTCCCAGTTCTAGGGTTATTGGTACGGGAACAGTACTGGATACGTCTCGATTTCGTTCTTTGCTAGCCCACAAATTAAACATTGATGCTCGAAGCGTTCAAGCTTATATCATTGGCGAACACGGAGATAGCGAAGTTCCCGTGTGGAGTACGGCTAATGTGGCTGGACGAAAATTGCTCTCGCAAGACTGGGAAAATCTTGATTCAGCAGAGCGAGAGTACTTCACGGCTATTTTTAGTCAAGTTAAAAATGTAGGTTATGAAATTATTCAGCGTAAAGGATATACCTCCTATGCGATTGGTTTAGCAGTGACCGATATAGTCGAAGCAATTATACGCTCTCAAAAACGCATTCTTACTGTTAGTGGTCTTGTTGATGGACTATATGGTATCAAAGATGTCTGTTTGGGGTTGCCTAGAGTAATCAATGAGAAAGGCTTTTATAAAACTGTCAATTTAGATTTGAGTCCCAGAGAAGAAAAACAGCTTCGTCATTCGGCTAATGTTCTACAAGATGTTTTTGCCCGACTCAAACTTTAATCTTTACAGTAAGGCAAAAATCGGGTTGAGAGACATTTGTACAAAAAGCTCTCAACCGCAAATTGATTTTTTGACTCATTTCTTTTGCTGTAAAACCCCTATGATGTTTACCTTCAGCGACTTGTCTTTTCGCTAACTTCATCTCTGCTTCTTCTAGCAGTTGGTTTGGTGTCTTGGGCATAACCTAAACGAAGCAGAATTTGAGGATGACCATTTTCAGGAAATAGAGCTTTTAAGCGCGATCGCAATTGAGGGACTTGAATTGGTTGATTGAGGAAAGATGCCCAAACACCATCAACTCTAGCTCTCAAGAGTAAATGTGCTAGAGCTTCTCCTGTAGCTAGCCAACTATGAGGGCGATCGCCATCGCTACTAATCAACATCAAAACAGGAGCAGGTATCGGTAGCTGACAATTTTGGGCTGACTCTGAATCTATCCATTGAGCTAATTCTCGACCAAACAAAGGGTCTGTCGTTTGCAGGCGATCGCCTAGATCGATTAAATTAATTACTTCTGGACAAAAAGCTTGGGGTATAACTTTAGCTGTAATATGCAGGTTAATACATTCTGCATCAGCAGCCGATTCTAGTTCCAATTTTAAGGATTTTGGAATCTGACAATCTTTAAAGTCAAGCGGGTTAATATCAAGTCTGGGAATTGCTCGAAACAAAAACTTTTCTTCAAGTTGGGTAATTCTTCTACTCCCAAAGCGGATTCTTGCCAGCCAACTGCGATTATGACGCTCTGGAAGAATTTCTACTAGATCTTTATAGCCAAAATAACGTATGGCAAGGCGAAGATGAAATAAAGCTGCGCCACAGCTAATAATGGGTTCTCGATAATCGGGGTTGGCTACGGGCAAGGCACGAGTTGTATCTGCATATAGTTCAATAGCATCATCAACTATTTTGAATAGCCCAGGCGGAATATTATGAATTGATGGGGCTAAGACTGCATAGTTGAGTAAAAATTTGAGTTTATCTGTAGTTGTACCATCAAAAGGAAAATCATCTTCTTTAATTTCCCAGGGATTTAAGACGAATTCTGGCTCTTGATTTGTTGAGTCTAGTTTGATTGTGGGAAAAACATCTAAAAGATTAATCACGATTGCTACCTCAAGATTAAGTATTGTCAAAAATTGTCAGAATTTGGCTTGTTGAAGGCAGACATTTATTTGGCATAATTCCTAACATACGTTCCGTCAACCATTTTCCAATAGGGTTGATAGGTTTGTAGAGCTTTGAGATATTGCGCTCGTTCAAAAACACTAGGATCGGGACAATTTATTTGGCTTAAGCTGCCTTGTAACTGAGCAATTGATTCGTATTTGTTAACCTCCAACCATTCAATCATGTCTTTTTCAATTATTCGTAGCTGTTCGATACCATGACTCATTAGTGTGCTAACTAACATGGTGACATTAGCACCTACCAGCATCATTTTGATGACATCTTGAGCGGTAAGAATCCCGCCTGTAGCAGCAAAATCGATGGGAAGAGTGCGATACAAAATAGCGATCCAGCGCATCGGTAAACGCATCTCTCTAGAAGTGCTAAGAAGCAAATTGGACTCTACTTTTAGAGTTTCTAGATTGATATCGGGTTGGTAAAAACGATTGAATAATACTAAACTATTGGCACCAGCATCACTTAGTCTTTTCGCCATATTTGCCATATTGCTAAAGAAAGGACTCAGTTTGACTGCTACAGGTAGATTAACAGCGTCTGTAACGCTGCGAACAATATCTACATAAGTTTGTTCTACTTGCTCGCCACTCATTGACAGATCTGTAGGAATGTCATAAATGTTTAATTCCAACCCATCGGCACCTGCTTGCTCTACCTGCCGTACATAATCACCCCAGCTACCTACTGTAGAACTGTTGAGACTAGCAAAGATGGGAATATCCACCATCTTTTTAGCACGACGAATACGCTCTAGATAGGCTTCTGAATCGACAGGAAAATCTGATTCGGGATAACTTTCTGTAGGGTGAGCGAATTGATGATATGCTTCGTATCGTTCTTCTAGTAGTTGTTCTTCAAACAAAGAATGCAATACTACTGCTCCTGCGCCAGCATCTTCCATCCGTTTAATATTATCGATATTTTCGGTTAGAGGTGCTGCTGCACCAACCACCAAAGGCGATCGCAATGTCTTACCTAGATAAGTTGTGGATAAATCTACCATTTATTTTCCTCCTCAATCTGTCTTTAAATTAAGAAAATGTTTTGAGGAAGTTATGAGTAATAGGATTTAATTTAATTTAATTATCCTTACTGAATTAATAGACACAACAGTAACATCATAAGTATCTAGAACGAGCAGCTTGCTCACCTCATAAGTAGCTCATATTTCTAAATTAATATATTGTTTTAAACCAAGCGCTTGTTAGGAATAGATTATTAATGCTACAGCTAGATCGCAAATATATTCTGGTTATTGAAGTTGCTAAAGATATTCGCGAAATTATTAAACGCAGCTTGGGACACATGGCAAATTGGCAAGTGTTTTCAGTAAACACAATCGCTGAAGGATTGACTTTAATTCAAACACAGCAACCCAATGTAATTTTACTCGAAGCTGACTTATTAGACCACAGCGATTGCCATATTTGGCAACAGCTACAAACTACTGCTTCTGAGCAGTCTATTCCCCTAATCTTTATGGCAGCGAGAATTAGATCCATGGATCGACTTCGATTTGAGGAACTTGGTGCTGTATCGGCGATCGCCAAACCTTTTGAGCCACAAGAATTGGTAGAGGCGATCGCTCAACTATTAAAGTAATTTTGGTTACACATCATCACGACTCATAACTTCCTCAAAACTGCCAACTATAGTGGGAATTAATCTTGAGATTGGTAAAAATCATGAAACCAGTTTTTTCTAATAGACGAGAAGCAGGAAAAAAATTAGCCCAAAAACTTACCGCCTATGCTAATCATCCTCAAGCAATAGTATTGGGACTACCTCGTGGTGGCGTACCTGTGGCTTATGAGATTGCCAAAACTTTAAATCTTCCCTTGGATGTTTGTTTGGTCAAAAAATTAGGACTACCTAACAATCCAGAAACAGCGATGGGTGCAGTTGTCGAAGATGAACTGTTGCCTGACTACTGTGGCAACATTACTATAATTAATCAAAACACGACACAAATTCACGGAGTCAATTCAGAACAGCTAAGAGCGATCGCTGCTCAAGCAAAAGTCGAATTAAGATGGCGCGATCGCTGTTATCGAAGCTTTCGTCCCCTGCTAAAAATTTCGCAGCATATTGTTATTATCGTTGATGATGGTATTGCTACGGGTCAAACTATGGAGGCTGCGGTAACTGTTTTGCGACGGCATAAGCCAAAGAAAATTATCATTGCTACTCCCGTAGCATCAAAGTCAGCTATAGAACAATTAGCAACTCAGGTAGACGACTTTATCTGTTTAATAAAACCAAAATATTTAGGTGCAGTGGATTTTTGCTATGAGGATTTTACTCAAACAACAGATCGAGAAGTGTGCGATTTACTTTCTCAAATGTCTTACAAGACTTTAGTAACGTCTTAGTCATTGCCAAGCTACACCAGGAGTAATAGATATGTTTCAACACCAGAATCCCAATCAAACATCACCATCGAATCAATGGCAATTGACTTTGATTTTAAGCGCGCTCTGCTTGATTTTATTTAGTTTATTCCTGACTCCATCATCAGCTAAGTCTCAATCCTACAGTAAGTTTATCAACTTAGTAGAGAGCGATCGCGTCGAGCAGGTAACTATTAGCCCCAATCGTCTTGAATATACTCTCAAATCAGAAGGATTTGCCGACAACTCGGAGCAGGTTTTTACTACAGTTCCAGTGACTCAAGATACAGAGTTACCGAAGATTTTGCGTCAACATCAAGTAGAATTTTCCGCAACACCTGCTAATAATGACACTTGGTTTTGGGGTTTTGTACAAGTATTATTTTTCCTCTTTTTGTTGGTCAATTTGGGCGGTCTGTTAATTGCTCGCCGTCAACAAGGCGGAGCAAGTCCTTTTGCTGTTGGTCGCAGCAACGCTCGTATTTACTCCGAAGGCAGTCTGGATGTTACCTTTGATGATGTAGCGGGAGTCGATGAAGCTAAGACAGAACTTTATGAAATTGTCGATTTTTTGCAAAACAAGACTAAATACGCTCTTTTAGGAGCAAAAATACCTAAAGGTGTATTGTTAGTAGGACCTCCAGGCACAGGCAAAACTTTATTGGCAAAAGCGATCGCAGGAGAAGCTGGTGTTCCTTTCTTCAGTATTTCTGGCTCGGAATTTATCGAAATGTTTGTCGGCGTTGGTGCATCGCGGGTGCGGGATTTATTCGAGCGCGCTAAAAAACAAGCCCCAGCAATAGTCTTTATCGACGAACTAGATGCCTTGGGTAAGTCTCGCGCCTCTGGTGGAGCTTTTATGGGCGGTAACGACGAACGAGAACAGACACTCAACCAGCTACTGGCAGAAATGGACGGGTTTGAACCCAACACAGGAGTAATTCTGCTGGCTGCTACTAACCGTCCCGAAGTTCTCGACCCTGCTTTATTGCGTCCTGGTCGTTTTGACCGTCAGATTTTGGTCGATCGCCCTGACAAGTCGGGAAGACTAGCGATATTAGAAGTTCACGCTAGAAATGTTAGTTTAGCCGAAGACGTGGATTTAGATAAATTAGCTGCTCGTACTCCTGGTTTTGCAGGGGCAGATTTGGCAAACCTGATTAACGAAGCTGCGCTGCTTGCTGCTCGAAATAATCGCTATGCGGTAACTATGGCAGATTTTAACGAAGCCTCTGAGAGAATCTTGACAGGATTGGAAAAAAGATCTCGGGTACTCAACGAAACTGAAAAGAAAACTGTGGCACATCATGAAGTCGGTCATGCGATCGTGGGGTCGTTGATGCCTGGAACGGATAGAGTCGAGAAGATATCCATTGTTCCTCGTGGTATTGGTGCATTGGGCTATACCCTCCATCTACCAGAAGAAGATCGTTTCCTAATGATGGAAGACGAAATTCGCGGTCGTATTGCCACTTTATTAGGAGGACGTGCTGCTGAAGAATTAATCTTTGGCAAAGTATCTACGGGCGCTAGCGACGATATTCAAAAAGCTACTGAGCTTGCTGAAAGATACATAACTCTCTATGGTATGAGCGATCGCCTGGGTCCCATTGCTTTTGAAAAAGTACAGCAGCAGTTTCTAGATGGTATGACTAATCCTCGTCGTCAGGTTAGCCCCAAAGTTGCCGAAGAAATCGACCTGGAAGTCAAAGCAGTAATTGATGGTGCATATCAGACCGCTAAGACTACTCTTTTAGAAAACCGCGAACTATTGACCGCGTTAGCTCAAATTCTCTTAAAGCAAGAAGTTTTAGAAGGAGAACAACTGCGATCGCATCTGGGTCAAGCTCAAAGAAACGATCTGGTAGATAAATGGTTGCAAACAGGAAAGTTAGCCCAAAATAATTTACTCGCTCCTGCTTTATCTCATAACGGAAAAGCCTTAAAGAGGTGAAAATGATGGAATTACATACAGCTAAAATCGAACAAATCGCTACACAGTTACTAGCAGGAATGCTGGCAAATCCTGAGATTTACAGTCTTTATCCTAGGGTAAATAAAATTCATTGTCTCGATCCTACTGCCAAGAAAAAAGTTGGTAGAGAACAAGAAGAAGAACTAATCATGAAAGCAATCGTTATGGCAGAAACTCTTGTCACTAAGGTCGAAACTCAAATTCAACATCGCGATTATTTTCCTTCTCCCACAAGACCTGTGGCGATCGATCCCATTCCCCAAGGTATTGCATCATCATAGGACGATATTAACGGGACTTAGAGACTTAAGTAGTTGGAGAGAAAGGAAATAAATAAATAATTGTCATGTTATTCCCTTTGTCATACTTGAGTGCGAGCCTTGGGCATCGTTCTAATTCGAGCCTAAAAAAATATAACCCTTAGAACACAATTTTAGATAAGGAGAAAGACAATGGTTAAATTTCATCTAGGAAAATTTTTGGCTTTATTGTTAACAGGTTGTTTACTGGTTTCTTTGCCTCAAATAATAAATTACTTTGCTATGCACGATCCAGTTACTCATCAGCTTGAAAAAGCTCCCAAACAAATAGACAGTTGGCGACAAAGTGGATTCGCTATTATTACATCACAAAGGGCAAACTAAATATGGCGCTCATAAATCTTCTGAAGGCAATACTAATACTGTTTATTTTTACTTATATTTTCTGTTTAATATTGACTACCGACTTAGGCTTTGGTCCAGTTGCTAATGTTGCTTTGTACTTAGGCGGTGTGGTTTTGATAGGTTGGGCGAGTATAGCTTCTTTGAATATTTTTAACGATTGAGTGTCCTAGTCGCGGTTGAGTTTCTTGCTCTTACTCATAGAACAACTGAATCGCACGGGTTGCTTGTCAGTCCTAAGTTTTGCACAATTTTACAGTTCGATTGGCTTTTTTCTGATTTCCTTAAGTTGTGACCAATGATCCCATAGGGCGATCGCATTTTTAGCATAGTCAGCAACTGAATATTCTCTAGGGGGTCGATCTGAATCGCCTAACCCCATTAAATCCATCGCGATCACCTGTCTACTTTGAGCGAGAATGGGACGTTGTTCAAACGAGGGTTACAGTTGGAGGAAAAATCACTTGTTAAATAGTACATATGTTTTAAATTCCCTACGA
>NZ_PVWF01000189.1 GCF_003003995.1 Pleurocapsa sp. CCALA 161
CTAGTGCAGCGATTCAACAGTATGAGAACCTTGGTGGTGATCCACTTTCTGAGTCTCAACTGGATCAGTTGATTGGGATTGATGCTAACGGTACTGGTTTTTAGTTTTTAGAGTTTAACTTCCCGTGTTTATTTAATCGACAACATGGTAAGTAAATTAATTATCAAGCCCGAAAGAACTAGCGATCGCTAGTTCTTTCGGGCTTTTTTTGACTCTTGTAAGGGTGTTGCTTTTGCTCCTATCTTGACTTTTGACTTCTAACTCCCAGCAATTATCTCAGAGCGAGCAAGAGTATTTGCTCCCGCCTGCATCATGGTTATCTGAGACTTTGACCAATCAACGGAATTTTGACAATGATGAGCGACTAGTAAACCCCATAAGCCAGAAGTGGGGAGAACTGGGACGACTAAATTGGCTTTAACCTCCATCTCCCGCAAAAAATCGCGATGGCAATCAGCAATCGGTGCAGTTTCAATATTAGCGATCGCGCTTACTCGACCATTTTGGTACAAGGCTGCATATTCACCATTAAAACAGTCATCAGGGCCAGTTGAACCCCAGATTGAATATTTTTTGGCGCTTAAGGATTCAAAGGTTACTCTTCCTTCCCAGTGGCGATAAAAATAATATAAAACCACACGGTCAACTTTGAGTTGATTTCTAATATTATCTGTCACGCTTTGAACTAAGAGATCTTCAGTCAAACTATTAGTTAAACGTTGTAACAATTTTTCTAAACCTGAATCTGACATATTTTTGAAGTGCAGCAGTTGTGGATGGCAAGTTGAGCAGATATGCTTACTTGCTCAAATACGATTATTGACAGGCAAAAAACTGTAGTAATAACCTAAATATCTTAAATTTTTCTTGGATGTTTACTGAGTAGATTTTAGATTTTCGTCAAATTTTGTACTAAATCTTTAAATAAGTATAGCTATCTAAAGTACTGGCATAATTTTGCAGTAATTTTTGGGCTGCTTCAGGAGTAATTTGCTGATTTTGTAGAGCTAATTCAGTTTGAATGCTCATAATTGTTAGTAAATCTTTACTATCGTACTGCACATATTTTAAGACTGTTTCTATGGTATCGCCCTTAACAATTGATTCAACCTGATAGCCAGTAGGTGTACTTTTGATTTGGGCTACATTGGTATCGCCAAACAAATTATGTAAATTGCCCATAATTTCTTGATATGCGCCAACAAGAAACATACCTAGATAATATGGGGTTGAAGATTTGCGATCGAGAGGATGTAGTTCTAAAGTTTTTTTGGTTTGATGGGGATCAATGAATTTATCGATCTTGCCATCACTATCACAGGTAATATCGGCTAAAACTCCTTTAACAGTAGGTTTTTCTTGGAGACGATGCAAGGGCATGATGGGAAAAAGTTGCTCGATCGCCCAACTATCGGGAGCAGAACGAAAGATTGATAAATTGACATAGTAGGTAGATGCCATAACTTGAGGCAAGGAAGCCAATTCATCAGGAAGATTGTCCGTGTTTGGCAGCATCTGCGCAATCTGGCGACAGCAAGCCCAATATAGTTCTTCTGTTTGCGATCGCTCGACTAAACTAAGATAGCCAAAATTAAACAGGCTCAAGGCTTCTTGTTTGAACTGAATTGCATCGTGATAACTTTCTTGAAGATTGGTATGATTGATACCCTGATAAGTATCCCAAAAGTTTTTGATGACTAAAGGTGCATTCGGTGTTGGTGGAGTTAAATTGTCATGGCAGATCTGACTTTTCCCCAAAACATTGAATACCAATACGGATTGATGGGAGGCGATCGCTCTACCGCTTTCGCTGATTAAAATAGGATGATTGACTCCTGATTGATCGCAAGCATCTTTTACCTGCGCCACAATATCATTAGCGTAGTTTTGCATATTGTAGTTTTTGGAAGCGGGAACATTAGTTTTAGAACCGTCATAATCTACCGCCAAGCCACCGCCTACGTTGAGATACTGCATTTTTGCTCCTAGCTTGGCTAACTGCACATAGATCTGGCTAGCTTCACGAATGGCGCTTTTGATTACACCAATCGCCGAAATCTGTGAACCGATATGAAAATGCAGGAGTTGCAACCAGTGTAATTTGCCAATGCTTTCTAGCTGACGCAATATTTGCAGAATCTCAGCCACAGTTAGACCAAATTTAGCGCGATCGCCTGTGGAATCTCCCCATCTGCCAATCCCTTTACTGTTCAATTTAGCCCGCACACCGATTATTGGCGATATCTCTAACTCCTGAGCAATGGCAATCAGTAAATCTAATTCTTGAAGCTGTTCAATTACAATGATTGGTTTATGTCCTAATCTGGTTGCGAGTAAAGCCGTTTCTAGATACTCGCGATCTTTATAACCATTGCACATCAAAAGAGGCTGCCCCTCTTTCACCGATGCCAAACAAGCCAAGGCAATCATTAATTCGGGCTTCGATCCTGCTTCTAAGCCAAACTGATAGGGTTTACCGTAATCAACTAAAGCCTCAATTAGCTGACGATTTTGATTACACTTAATCGGGAAAACTCCCTGATAGCTACCTTGATAATTATAGCGAGCGATCGCCTGAGCCATAGAATTGTGTAGTCTTGCCAGGCGATCTGCCAAAATGTCGGGAAAGCGAATTAATAATGGTGAACTAATTCCTTGTTGAGTTAGAGATTCAACAATTTCTAATAATTCGATTGGTTTTCCATCTTCTTCGAGGGTAACAGTGACATTTCCTGCTTGATTAACTGCGAAATAAGGTTCTCCCCATCCTTCAATGTTATACAGTTTCTCACTCTCGCTAACTGTCCAACCAGGATCTATTTCCTTGGAAATATCAAATGTAGTATGTTCGTTCTGTTGAGATAAAGAAACTGATTCAGATTGGCTATTGAGCATCAAAAATTAATTACAATACAACAATGATAATTATTACATTCTCTTCACCAACCTTAATGGGTTTTCAGATTTTAATATCTGTTTTCTCGGCGAATTGAGCATAAACATAAAAATTGGCTTTAAAATTTAGTTTTTAAAGCCGCATTATACTATTGCATTGTTATTTTTTTTGGAGATTTAAATAATACCGACACCTTTACCACCAGGAGTATTGACGTCTTCTAATTCTTCAGCACGCTCTGCTTTTTCTGCTTCTTCCTGTTCTTTTCTATCTCCTGGCTCTTCGTAATACATTTCAGGCTCAACCGCATAATTATTTGCTAAACCTTCACGATCTACTGTATACCCAGAGGTTGTATCAAGATCTCCTTCAGCTTCAGCAGTTTTCTTGAAGTTGCCTCCCTCTCTTTCCATCCTAGCTGCGGTTTCGGCAGAAGTAATGGCGCGATCATAATTTGCATCGTTGGGATTTTTGTTTTCCATATTCTTGTCTCCTGTTGGTAGATAAAATTGTTGATTCGACTGCCAAAAATTACTGATTACTTATCAATCTCGGGAACAATATCAGGACGTTCTTTGTCTTCCCAACCCGCAGGGCGTTTGGAGTTATACCAAGCGACTGAACCAATAGTAACCGCTGCGACAAAGCCTATACCCATAACTGCCACTGCTGCGTAGGGAAAATGGGGTTCATTGCTAGCAATTTGTAATAAAAGATTCATAAATTTATTTTTTGCATTTATTAACTTGCTCTCAATGTAGAGTAAGAATAATGTTGCTACATCTCTCTTTATATGGATAAATATAAAAAAAGAGTAATTCCCAAGATAGATATTAAGATGATTTTTTGTCTTATGAACATTACTCTGTGCGTTCGATTAGCACTATCAAAACATACATCAACTTAAATTGTATCTTTTGATAGATACTTGCTTGAGCAATTTTTACTTATTATAAGTAAATTGAAAACTAATGCTAAATAAATCTTTGTTATCAAAAAGAATATTAAAGCAAATATAACCAATAAAAACTTGTATTAACTATTTTGCTACAGCAAACTTTCAGTAAACATCATTAATTTGTAACTTACGGTAACTGCTAACTAAAGCTTATAATTAATGATCTAAAATTTTATAGCCAAACCAATGACCAATAACTTACTAACTTGTGGACAATTAGAAAGAAAACTTTCTCAAGAAATTCAGGCATTCTACCGTCAACATTTAGGACATCAACCCTCTAAAGTAACCTGTCAGTTTTTTCAAGCAAAGCTAGCCATAATTTTGGAAAATTCCATTACTAGCGCAGAAAAGGTTTTAATAGATGAGGGAAAAAGCGACTTAGCGCAGCAAGTACGTTCTAATCTTGACGGTGCTATTCAGCCAGAATTAAAACAGTTGATTGAAAAAGTTGCTGAGGTAGAAGTACTTGATATTTTGAGCGACGCTACCTTGGACACTGGACGCACTGGTATGATTGTAATTTTAAGCCAGACTCCAACAGTGCGAAATCCTGAAAGCATTCTCAAGGTTAAACATTAGTTAAAAATTAATTAAACAAAAAGCGAACATAAGTAGTCGTGCAAAACAAATTTCCTGCTTAAGATCGGTAAAAGGTCTTGCATAGAAACTAAGCAATGTAAACACCGCATAATAGTTAAGTGTGTAATTAATTTTGTTTGGGTACTTATATTTTGGGGAGGAAAAAGCTGTTGATAAAACGTAATCGTCTAAAAATTAATCAAATAAAATCGATTTTGTCTCAAAAAATTGAGGATATTTATCAACAGCAGCTTGAGCATAAAATAAATAATATTTCTTATAAGCTGTTTGATAATATTTTGGTAATAATCTTAGAGGGAATTATTACATCTCCCGAAAAACTACTCAAAGACCACGACCATATTTACTTAGCAAAACAGGTGAGAAAAGCAGTTGATAACATAGTTCATCCTCAAATTAAAGAAATAATTGAAGAAGTTTTAGATGTTAAGATAATCGACTTTTTAAGCGATACAACTATTAAAAGTGATTTAACAGGAGCGATCGCAATTTTTGAACCTAAGCCAAAGGATAATTGAGAAGACTATAAATTTTGCCTTCTAACTCTTCAATTAGATATGGTTTGCAAAGGTAATCATCAAAACCTGCTGTAATTAACCGATCTAGATCTTCTGCTTTCGTTAATCCCGTAACGGCAATTATCGATATGTGAGCAAGACTTAGATCTTGTTTAATTAGATTGATAATTTCTAGTCCATTCATCTTTGGCATGACAATATCTAATAAAATAATGTCAGGTAATAGTTCGGCTGCCAAGCTTAAACACTTTTCACTATCGTCTGTAACCACATAATCAAATCCCATAGATTCAACTATATAGCTAGCCAATAATAAGTTATCGTTATCATTATCTACGATTAGAATTAACGGTTGATAATCCTCTAATGACCTATTAAAAATTTTATCGGAGTTAGAGTGCATTTGTCATAATCAATGATTCTATAAATACAGAAGCATCTTCATAAGTGGCAAAATAACACCCGTATAAGACTGGCCCTGGATTATGACTAGGTTAGTTGTTTTAAACTTTGTTCTCAATGAAGGAAGAAAGAAAACCTTAAGCTAATCGATAATAGCTAAAATAGCTAACCAGTATTTTACAAAATATTTGGCAAATATAAATTATTATATTTGGTAGTACAAAACAAGCCTTTCTGCTGCTTTTGACTTACTTAACTCCTAAGAAACAAATTCACAAATTCAATTAGAAGTTACTTAACTAATCCTGCTCTTAAAGCTCTAACTGCGGCTTGAGTGCGATCATCGGCGCATAGTTTATTGAGAATATGACAGACGTGGGTTTTGACTGTTCCCACAGTGATATAAAGCTTGGCA
>NZ_PVWF01000052.1:0-11256 GCF_003003995.1 Pleurocapsa sp. CCALA 161
GTGTTAAACAGAAACATAAGGCGATCGCACTGTAACTATTAATTCTTTCTAAAAATAATTGATACAAAACAGATGTAGTTTTCATAAAAATATCACAATCAAAAAAGTAAATTATTGCGACTAGAGAATCATTATTATCTCTTGAGGTTAAAATGTCGAAAAAGCAAAAACGAAAGTTCCCCTATTTAATTGGCTCAAAATGGACGGCAATTCAAAAAACCTGGGGCTGGAGACATTTCCAAGTAATTGACCGCCAAAATCAAGGAAAATGGGTTTTTGCCGAAATGGTAGCCTCTTGTGATCCCCAAACTCGCTTTTGGCTGAATGCGTCTCAACTTAAAGATGATTCCCTTTGGCTACCAGGATGGAAAACTCTTCAAGAGATAGCAACGGATGAGAACAATGGTAACTTTAATAATTTTAGCGATTAATTTTGTTTATATGTTTAAAGATTGAATCAAGTTTTTGTTAACAGTAACCACAAAAAAGCCTTGAAAAGATAATAACATTATCTTTGATAATTTTTTTTTAGTTTTTTAACTATAACTCTAAATGTTACTGAATAATTTTATTGCAGTAGGAGTTGATGCTGACAAAAAACACTATCATCTTAAATTAGCTGTTAAGTACTGTTTAATACTCAAACAAGGCTGTAAAAGATTTTAAATAGTAACCATATAATTGATTGTAATTATAGTCATGTTACAAAAACTTGTTGCTTGAAAAATTGACCAGTCACAAAAAATTTTGATTGTACGGTAAAATTTATCATATATTAAAATCCCAAAAATAGAAAAAATCGCCAGTTAACTTAAACAAATGAGTTATTGTGATCGCTAAAATATCTTCATCAAAACTTTATAAATTTAGGTAAAAGCGATTTAAAAAGCAGTATAGCAAAGAGGTCATACTTAGGTAGACAAAAAATTGTTGGTAATTGTGCAGTTTATCGTATTAATTTACTGAGATGGTCAAGTTGAAAACACTAAACTAGGGTTCAGCAGTAAAGATAGCTAATAACTATTAGCATAACAGCACTACCTAATTTGATTTTGAGCAAGTAAACAATAAATGATTCAAGCATTAAGAGGAACTAGAGATATATTGCCAGAGGAAGTTGTCTACTGGCAGTTGATTGAAGCGACGGTAGCAGAAATATTAGGTCGGGCAGTATATCGAGAGATTCGAGCGCCAATTTTTGAACAGACGGCTTTATTTGAGCGGGGTATTGGGGAAGCTACTGATGTGGTTGGCAAAGAGATGTACACTTTTAGTAGCCGAGGCGATCAATCAATTACCCTCAGACCTGAAGGTACAGCGGGAGTGGTACGAGCCTATATTCAGAATAAGCTTTACGCTCAAGGAGGAGTTCAGCGTCTGTGGTACACAGGACCAATGTTTCGTTATGAACGTCCTCAAGCTGGTCGTCAGCGCCAGTTTCATCAGGTAGGACTAGAATTATTGGGTTGTGATGCTCCTCGCGCCGATGCGGAGGTAATTGCTTTGGCAAACAATATTCTGCAAACTCTCGGTTTACAAAATTTGGAGATGGATATTAATTCGGTAGGTAACGGGGAAGATCGCCAGAACTATCGTGCAGCTTTAGTAGGTTATCTAGAACCTTATAAAAATGATCTAGACGCAGATAGTCAAGAGCGTTTGATTCGTAACCCATTAAGGATTCTAGACAGCAAAGATCCTCAGACTCAAGAAATTGCTCAAAATGCGCCTAAAATTACTGAACACCTCAGCGTAGCATCGAAAAATCACTTTGATACGGTTTTGCAGTTACTGAGGGATTTAAATATTAAGTATCAAATAAATCACTGTTTAGTGAGAGGTTTGGACTACTATACCCATACGGCGTTTGAAATCAAATCTAATGACTTGGGCGCACAAGCAACAGTATGTGGTGGAGGGCGTTATGACGGCTTAGTCAAAGAATTAGGTGGGCCTGAAACTCAAGCAGTAGGTTGGGCAATTGGTATGGAAAGATTAGTCTTGTTGTTACAACAACTTGACTCTATTGCTGTTAATAGTCCTGATTTATATATTGTGTCTCGCGGTGTAGCCGCCGAAGCACAGGGATTATTATTAGCACAAAAGTTACGCAGTCTGGATTTAGGTGTTGAACTAGACCTGAGCGGAAGTGCCTTTGGTAAACAGTTTAAAAGAGCCGATCGCAGTGGTGCAGTTGCCTGTTTAGTCATTGGAGATGCAGAAGCAGAAAACCAGAGCGTTAACTTAAAATGGTTGGCATCAGGGGAACAACAAGCGATCGCTCAAAAGGATTTATTAGATATGGTTGCTGAATTGAAAGCAAAAATCAAGGGATTGAAAAGCTCTTGAGATAGTTTTAAGATAATTAGCAAAGAAACAATAACTTGCTGTATTTATGCCTGGTTTAAAAGAAAAACTTGAACAAGATGTTGCTGATATTTCCTGGCAAGAATTGCAGCCTCATGCTAAAAGAGATGCGATCATTGTCATTAAGGACGAGTTAGAACTGGCAGAAGTGGCAGTAGCGATCGCTGAAGATAATACAGTCTCCGTCCAAAAATGGATTGGTAGTCAATCAATTGCTAAACCATCTTCCCAACAGCTGACGGAGTGGAATCAAACTCCCGCAAAACAATTTGTTGCTCTAATTGTGCAGCCTTTTGTAGTGGTTCAAGAAGTTAATTAATTTTAATTTTATAGGTTTGTATTACGTTGCAAACCTAACTTGACCCAATCAATGCAGTCTGAAGCATTAAAGAAAATTTTGGGTGCAGCAATATTAACTAGTTTACTGGGTGCATAGTGATCGTAAAAGCATTTGTTGACTTGCTGATGAATAATAATCAGGTTGTGATCATAGGTATAGCGCTGGCGAAAATAATGCGATCCTGCTAAAGTGATCTGGGTATCAAGATGCTGTTTGGCGATCGCTATAATACCTTCAATTTCGCCAGAATATAATTTGGCGGGATTCTCTGCTTGATGCAAGATGCTGGTATATCCTTGCTCGGATAATAAGGCATAAGAATATATATCCTGACCATCAACATAGCTATACACAAAAGGAATAATTAGACATTCCAGATGCGTCGTAGATTTTTCGTAGAGAAACCGATCTATCATCTAGCTCAAGCTTATTGATACTTGTATTAAAACTACTACTAACCTGATCTATCAATAGTATTATTGTTTTCCAGACTCCAATTCAAAAAACAGTGATCGCCTTTTTGTTCAATAACTTCTGCACCCAAACGCTGATAAAAACTTAATCCCCTAAAATTTCTAGCATCCGCAGTCCAAGATAAATGACTACAGTTATTTTGTTTAGCAATCTGTTGCAACTTTTTCATTAATAGAGTACCTGTACCCTTGCTTCTCATCGCTGGTTTAACAAATAAATCATCCAGCCAAATACTCGGTTGTCCAACAAAAGAAGAATATCTGAATTGGTATAGTGCAAATCCAATTTTATTTTGGTTATCTTCCGCCAGGAGAACATAGGCAAAAGGTTGATTGCTAAAGATCGTTTGTTGTATTTTTTTTGGTGTTGTTTGAATCTTAGCTGAATATGCCCCGATGCTACGATCAAATTCTGCTTTATCATGAATAAGTTCATAGATCAAAGTCGCTTCCTGGGGTTCAGCAAATCTAACATTAATCATACCAATCCATTTTTTCAATTTAATTAATTTATAAATACATTGTCTAGTATTGCTATATTAAGACTTGCTTTAACTCGATTATTTTCCTGTCAGTTTAGCGCTAAAATTTCCAAGTGCTTTTGTAGGGGGGCAATGGTGTTAGCTGCGATCGCACCACTAGCAGCCACAGCAGGAATGCCGATCCCAGGAAAAGTGGAATCACCACAGCAGAGTAAGCCTGATAAGGGAGTGTTTGAGCCAGGAAATAGGGCTTGACCTGCTCGATGGGCAGGGCCATAAGTACCGTGATGGCGACGGAGATAGCGCTGGTGAGTTAGGGGCGTACCCACTAGAGTTAGTTCTACGCGATCGCGAATATCAGGAATAACTCGTTCTAACGCTGCCCACATTACTTCGGCTCTTTCTTGTTTGAGTTGCTGATAAGCCTCACTACGGCGATCCATTCCCGCCCAAAGTCGATAAGGTTCATTACCAGGAGTGTAAACGTGAATCCCGTGTTTTCCAGCAGGAGCAAGGCGAGGATCTAAGACAGAAGGAATGGACATTACCACAACATTTTGCGGGGAGGTAATCCCTTTGTCCCAATCGTTGACCACAATGTAGTGACATTCAAGATCTTCTAATCCTCTGGCATCGATACCTAAATGCAGGTGCATAAAGCTTTCACATTCGGGAGTATTGGCTCGCTCTGTCACAAAATTTGGCGGTAATACGTCTTCGGGAATTAAAGATAAAGTATCCCAGATCGAGGCATTAGAAACTACTGCCTTATTTACCCTAATTTCTTGACCGTTACGCAAACGCACTCCCACAGCGCGCTTATTTTCTACTAAAACCTGTTCAACATGGGCATTATAAATTATTTCGCCACCTCGTTTAATTATTCCTCTCACTAAAGCATTAACGATCGCTCCACTACCACCCAGAGGATAATCTAGCTGCACCCCTGGCTTGTACCATTCAGCAAACATAAACGCCATTTCCGCGCCGACAGTACCATCGGCAGGCAAACCAGACAACAGGAAACTCAGTAAGTCCAGCCAGTTGCGAATAAAGCGATCGCTAACCACTTCATCCATAATCTTACTAAAAGGGGCTGTCAGGCGCAGAATATTCGGCAAGTGTTTGAGGGTATTTGGGAGATATTGACCCATACTAATCGCAGCCCCTAAATCGAAGCGCATTGCTAGGGGAGGTAAGGCATTAACTGCGATCGCTAAGGGTTTCATCGTTGCTTGAAGTTTCCGCCATTGGGTTACTGCATCCTCACCCCGAAATTCTCGTAATATTTCACAAAAATGATCTGCGCCGACGTAAGCGTTAAAATCGCCTTCAGGTAGCCGACAACCCCAGACATTGTAGTTTGCCCATTCTAGGTCTTCATCAATAATATCTAGTACCTGACGCAACGGATTATTAGTTGGGCTGGTAGACAAGCCTGAATATAAAGAAGGTCCCGAATCAAACCGATAGCCATCCCGCTCAAAACTATGGGCAGCACCTCCAGCGATCGCATGACTCTCGCATACTACTACCTTATAACCATACTTTGCCAGCAGCGCACCACAGCATAAACCCCCAATACCGCTACCAATTATTACTACATCTACTGTTTGACTCATTACTGTTAGTGAAAATATTTTAATCAACCCTTGTTTCTCGTTTGATCATATCGTTTTGCTCTATTTATGCCCAAAGATGTTCTTCTTCAAACAGAATTTTCCCAGCTCGATTATTTTTGATCCTTTTTGAGCATATATTTGTTGTAAATCAGTAGTTCGTTTATTCTGCCTCTTTTGGAGGCAACTGCATTAATCGTTCTAGTGGCTTTGACTTCTACTACTTCATAGTTCGGATCATCATAAAGAGATTTAATCAAGGGTGCTGCTGAATTGCTAGCTAGCACCTGACAATTTCTCTTAGTCAATTCATCGCAAACTTTTTTTAGTCTTGCTTGTTCTTTTTCATCAAAGCTATTCATGCTATAGCCAGTAAAAGATGAGGTGTTAGAGAGGGGGTAATATGGTGGATCGAAGTAGATAAATGCACCTTTTTGGGCTTTACTTACGGCTTGCTCAAAGTCTCCGTTAAAAATGTGTACCTGAGCTTGGTTGAGATAGGCGCTAATGGCTCTAATTACAGTAGGATCGGCGATGACTGGATTTTTATATTTGCCATAAGGAACATTAAATTGACCACTGTTATTAACCCGAAACAAACCGTTAAAACAGGTTTTATTGAGATAGATAATTCTCGCTGCTCGTTCTACAGGAGTGCGCAGAGCAAAGTCATCTTGGCGATCTTGTTCCCGTAGTTGGTAATAGTATTCCTTGGTATTATTTTCTCTATGTTGTTGACAAAGCCTTAGTAACTCTTCTGGTTGATCTCTAATTACTTGATAGCAATTAACTAGTTCACTATTGCTATCGTTGATCGTACTTTTTTGGGGCTGTAAGGAAAAAAGCATCGCCCCTGCGCCGATAAAGGGTTCGTAGTATTCAGTGTATTTTGCAGGTAAATATTCTTGAATTACAGATAAAAGTTGTCTTTTTCCTCCTGCCCATTTGAGAAATGGTTTGGCTTCGAGTTGATTAAATGATTTTTCAGCTAATTTTTCAGAAAATGTGGTTTCTTGCTGTGGAGAAATATTCTCTGACATTGTGAATTTAGTTGGTGATTTTTTAATCTTTAATCTTGGTGAGAAGTCTTGGTGGGCATTATTTTTTTAATTTTGTTTGTATTCTTCGAGTAGCTTGGGTAGATAGTCATAGCCATCAACGCCAATTAAACTGATAATTTGCGATCGCTGCTGTCCCAAAATATTCTTAAATTCTGCGCCAATCTGCCCTTGCAGGATAGAAAGTAAACCTGCTACCTGTCTCCATTCAACGGAATTGATTTGATTTAAAAGATACATGCCTAAAGCGCCATAGGTAATAGCTGCCCCGCGATCTTCGATGCTGTAGTAGGCTTCTGCTAGATAAGAAAAGCTCAACCCCTGAAGATAGACATCACGAGAGTACTGGGCTAATTCTGCACCTCTAGTTAAAAAGGCGATCGCTGAAGTCGGCTGTTCTAAAACCACATAGGCAATACCCAAGCTGGTGTTACCAAAGGCTTGACTCTGGGAATCTCCCTGTTTTAAGGCTAGTTCTACTCCCTGTTCGAGATAGCGCACCGCTTCTGCATAGTCTTCTGCTGCTATACTATCAAGCTGACGGGCAGCAAATACTTTAGCATAGCCCAAGTTAACTGAAGCATTAGCCTCGCCTAATTTATCTCCTACCTGACGAGCGGCAATTAAGGCTCTTTGACTATATTTGATTGCTTCGCTGTAATTTTTGAGATTGACATTAGTACGACTAAGGTGATTAAGACTAGCAACTTCACAAGCATAATCGTCCGCAGCGATCGCAATTTCTAGAGCTTCTTCATGGAAGGCGATCGCTTTTTGATAATCTCCCGCAGTACGCTGAGAATAGCCTAATAAAGTTAGGATACGGGCTTTATCTTCTGTTCCCTCCACCTGTTTTAAAGGTTCATCAAAGTAATCGAGAGTATCCTGGAGATAATCCCCTGAAAAGGAGGCAAAAACACCGCTATAAAGAGGAAAATCTTCTCTTTGGGCAAAAGTGCGCAATATTTGTAGCATGACAAGAAAACAGCCATCAGCCAAAGCTGGTTTACTCACCACAAATGCCTGCCATAGCTCGCACCAAATTGAGGCAAAAGTCAGCAGGGTGCTATAGGAAAGCTCTTTACCAAACTTAGAATTATAAGGCTGTTGATCGTACCAAGTGACTAAACCTCGCTGGAGGTATTGCAGCAAAATCGCTAACTCAATCCAGGCTCTTAATTCTAGATTATTGGCTACTCTGGCAAAAGCGATCGCTGACTGCTGTTGACCCAGAGTTTGAAATAATTGCTTAGGTAGAGGACTAGTGACTTTTTGTCCCCAAATCTGCCAAGGATTTGGTTTTTCTGCGCCAAAACCTGAAAAATTACTCCCCGAACTATACATCCAGCTAACTAAGTCTCCCTCTAGGATGGTAAAAGACTCTAAACCAGCGGTAATGCCTGTGGCTAGCTGTTGCCAGTCTTGAGCTAATTGAGCATCCCCTTGGGTTTTAGCAGCAGCCTGAAGGTTCTTTGCCAATTGACTTAATTCATCAATAGTTAAGGGGTTTTCTTGATTAGGATCGAGAACATCTACTGTTCTGAGGAAATAGTCTTCAGGATCGCCAGTAATGATCATCTGGGCAGTTTCTGAGATTTCTGCTGCGACTAAATTCTCTTCTTGCCAGCGCAACCACTGTTTTTCAATTGTTTGTAAGGCTCTGACGATCCTGGCTGCTTTCAGTTTCGTTGCCAACTGTGCTTCGGCAGAATCGATGCGTTGACTCAAACAGCGTTCAAAAATTTCCCCTGTGCCAGCTTCAACTTGTTCCACGAGTATTCCGTAAACTCGCTCAACAGAACTTATTTTCCCTTGTAGAGTAAGCTCGACAATCTGGTCAATGAGGGCAAAATAGCGATCGCTTAATGATTCAGACACAATAATATTAGTGAGTCAAAAAAACATTATACCGTTTTGGGATGTAGCACTGAGCAGACATAACTAGGAAATTAGGCAAATTATGGTTCAGGCTAGTTCAATATCAAGATGAGCCATATAATTGATTGTTGTCGCCAAGTTATGCGATTAAATCTGCCATCAGTTCGAAATGACCCAAGCTAAGATCAAACTGTTTATTGTCGATCATGACTCTATTTTCCGCTTGGGATTACGCACAGCGATCGCCCAATATGCTGATTTTGAAATTGTGGGGGAGGGTAACCTAAGTGAAGATACCTTAAGAGAGCTTACTCAAGGTATGGTGCTAAATGTTTTGGTGTTGGGGATTAGCTATACAGAGTCAGAGTCTGGTCTAAAATTGACTCGCCAGTTGAGACAGTTATATCCTCAGCTACCGCTATTTTTACTAACTCCTAATTTAGCAACGAAGCAAATAGCCAAACTTAAATCTTGGGGGGTTAGAGGTAACTGCGATCGCGGTGCTAGTGTTAATAGCATTGTCGAAGCTTTGTATGCCGTTGCTTATGGCAATACTTATTGGTCAACTAATGATGTTACGCCCCAACTTTGGCAACAGGCATTGGCGAATATTAGTCAGTCGGGGAGAATCGAACTAGAACAGACGCTACAAGAAATAGAGCAGAAATTAGCTAATCCTAATTTATCTGACTGGGAACGAGTTTTTTTAGTGGGACGTAAACGAGAATTACAGTCTGCGCGGTGGTTATCTAGTCGTTTGGTTGGGGAAGAAATTGTCTTAAAAGAATCGGCTAACCTTGAGCCTGTCGATGGTGCAATTGTGCCGATTGCGCCCACAGAATTAGCTTGTCTCCCAGAATTTGCTGATTCTGCCAACAAAACTATTTTTGAACGAGTAGTTACAGATATTCAGATGGGGTTAAATAATCGCACCAAGATTCCCCTAGAAATCGATCTACTTCAGCCAGCCATAGCCAAAAGCTTATGTCATTTAATTCTTCAACGTCTGAGTGAAACTATTGCCCAAATCCCGATCGCCAAGACCTTAGATCGAGATTATACTGCTTATCTAGAAGAACTTTGGCAATGGTCTACAGCCTATTTCTTTAGCCAACATTATGGATCAAATGAAAAACAACTTCAGCTAGAAGAAATTTACCGACTAGAACTCACCACAGTCCAACAAAATATTTTCAACGATCTGTATGGTATTGCTGAACTGTTTGACTATCTCTTGGGTAAACCTGGTTTAGTAATAGACAACATGGTTTATCAATCAGATAATCCAGAAGCGATCGCCCGAATTGAATTTCTCCTCCACAATTTGATTATTCATCTGGCTAATGGGGTAATCCAGGTGATCCTCAATAATTTTTACGATCTAGAGGTGTTTAAATATAAGCTATACAAAGCTGAATGCCGTAGCGATCGCGAAATAGCTCGGTTTCGTAATCAACTTTCTTGGCGATACCGCCAGGAGAATTATTTTACCCACCCGCAAAATATTTTTGAAAGTCGTCATCGTTTGTTGGTAATTAACGCTGGTGTAATTAGAACTATATATGTTTATGCTCCTCGTAAGACTGAACTAGATGAACTGACAGGCATACCTTGGTTTTCGACTATCGTGATTGAAATTCGCGATGCGATCGCCCCTATCGTACGTAAATTGATTGCTTTGGTCGGTAGTGGTGTAGTCTTTGTTCTAACTCAGGTAATTGGCAAAGGATTAGGTTTAGTGGGTAAAGGCATCATTCAAGGAATCGGCAGCACGATTAAAGACATTCCCCGCAACAATAAAAAACCCTGACCTAGATTAATTTGGTACAGGGTTGCGATCATTAAATTAAGTAAATAATCATTAGGGACTTGCAAAAACTATTGATTATTACGATAAGAATCAGAATCTCTATCTAATAAATCTTCCAAAAATTGGAAGGAAATATCATTTGCTTCTTTTGTATTTGCTTCTGAATTTAAGTTTTCCTCAGCAGAATTAGGATCGGCATGAAAACTATCCCTGTCTAAAGTATCTAACCACTCGGTAATATTATCACTGTCTTGATTGGGAGTTTCTAAACTATCCAACCATTCAGAAATATTGTTCATATCGTTAGACTGATTATCGTCCAAACTAGTAATTTCTGCCCTGTTATCGCTTAACAAGTCGAAAGAACCAGTATTAGCTTTACCAAGGTCTTCAAAACCTAAATCATTAAGGTTGATCTCTTCATTACTAGTACTTGAGTCCGCATCACTGACAAAATTACGGTTAGAAACTTTAGTGTCTTCAAAGGTAATCTCATCAAAGTTCAAGTCACTATTGCCATCAGCAAAAGTAATTTCTTCCAGACTTGCATTGATATTGCTATCGCCATCATCAAGGTTAACTTCGTCAAAGGTAATTTCTTCCAGACTCGCATTGATATTGCTGTCCATATCATCGAGAGTAACCTCATCAAAGCTTAGATCCTCTGTAGCAGTTGTATCATCGAAGGTAATATCATCCAGACTTTCATCATTATCGATAGTTATATCATCTAAATTAAAGTCTGCTTGATTAGTCAGATTATCTAGGGTAAGTTCTTCTAGACTATTAATCTCATCAGTGGAAGTGGTTTGAGCATCAGCAACGACATTATTGGCAAAGTTAGTAGGAGTAGTATCTTCTGAAAAATCGAAAGATGTTTCAAACGTTTCAAATTCCTGAATATCAGAAGTTTGTTGACTATCTCCATAGTTAAACATGCCTAACGCTGCTGCATCATCTGCTTGAGTCACGCCATCGATACTGTTTGTTTGCTCATCAATATTAGGAGTGACATCAGTTGACAAGTCAACTTCAGGTGCATCAACATTTGTGATGTCAATGTAGGTTGCTGATGGCTCAAAATCTTCCGCGCCCTCGCCTAAGTTTAAATCCGTGTCTTGATTAAATTCAGGTGCATCAACATCTGTGATGTCAATGTAGGTTGCTGATGGCTCAAAATCTTCCGCGCCCTCGCCTAGGTTTAAATCCGTGTCTTGATTGAATTCAGT
>NZ_PVWF01000052.1:11325-36182 GCF_003003995.1 Pleurocapsa sp. CCALA 161
AATTCAGGTGCATCAACATCTGTGATGTCAATGTAGGTTGCTGATGGCTCAAAATCTTCCGCGCCCTCGCCTAGGTTTAAATCCGTGTCTTGATTAAATTCAGGTGCATCAATATCTGTAGTGTCAATGTAGGTTGCTGATGGCTCAAAATCTTCCGCACCCTCGCCTAGGTTTAAATCCGTGTCTTGATTGAATTCAGCTGCATCAACATCTGTATCTTCTCTAGTTCTATCTTCACGATTAAACATTCCTGAAGCTGCTGCTGCCGCTCCTCCAGCGATCGCTGCACCTCCTGTTTGAGTTATACCATCAATAATGCCTGGTCTATCAACATTAGGATCGACATCAGTATCAGTTGATAAGTCAACACCGCGAGCGGTTACATCTTCTACTGAATCAGGGAAAGCTACCGAGGTGTTAATATTATCGGTGCGATCGTCTAGGTTGAAATCATTGTCCTGGCTAAATTCAGCTACTTCAACATCAGTATCAATATCGCCTCTGGTTACATCTGTTACGTCTGTGCGATGAGGATCGATGTCAGTCGCTACTTCATCTGGCACAGATATACTTCTAGATTCCTCTTCAAGAACAAAATCACCTGGAAATTCTCTCCCAGCAGTTGCGTCAGTAGTTGCCGTTTCTGCTGTATTATCTAAATTTAGCTCAGTTGAATCGCTTGAAACTGCTGCTGCACCACCTATTGCTGCTGCGCCACCCAGGGATATGTTATCAATTGGCTGATTATCATTAAGCTCAAGCTCATCGTCTTCATCTAGCTGTAGATTGGTTGGTTGATCGCTAACCTGCAACTTTGTTTTTTGTCCTGTAAACTCGCCATCGTCTCCATCTAGCTGTAGATTGGTTGGTTGATCGCTAACCTGTAACTTTGTTTCCTGTCCTGTAAACTCGCTAACAGGATTAGAGGGTATCTCTTCAACGGTAGTTGATTCGTCCAAATCTAAATCAGCGTCAGCGACGTTCTCAATTCTGTTTCTTCTCCCAGCCAGATTTGCTGCTGCACCGCCTGCTAAAGCTGCGCCGCCTGCTGCTAAACCAGCCGCACCTAGGTTAGAAACATTATTACCAGTATTTTCAGCAACATTACCTAAACCCCCTCCTGGTCTATTTGCACCTAGAGGAACACTTTCTCCGCCGTCAGGCGAACCTGGAGGACTATTTCGACCATCTAAACTATTGATGTTAGGAATATCGTTCAGAGCAGGTTCTTGATCGCTTTTCTTCCGCCCTCCCCAAATGGCTAATGCTAGTAAAGGTATTCCCAAGAGTGGAAGTAGCCACCACCACCAAGTTCCTTTTTTTTCTGCTACCTTTGTTCCTGGATTGGCATCTGCTTGGGCAACGGGAGCAACCGCAGCCTGATCAGCATTCACTCCATCAGTATCATTTATTGCCGACAGAGGTTCACCACTGCCCTGAACATCGGGGTTGATTTCGCCACTGCCATTGACATTAGGATTAACTTCACCACTGCCATTGACATTAGGATTAACTTCGCCACTGCCCTGAACATTAGGATTAACTTGACCACTGCTCTGAACATCGGGGTTGATCTCGCCACTGCCATTGACATTAGGATTAACTTGACCACTGCTTTGAACATCAGGATTAGCTTTCCCGCTGCCACTGGCATCAGCACTAGCTATGATGCCTTGACCCGATTCATTTTGAAGCGTGTTTTTGCCAGGAACTGTAGCTGTTTGAGCATTTCCTGCTGACGCTGTCTTTTTGCCGTTGACAGCTGTATTTGGCGTATTTTTTCCAACAGCGATCGCACTATCTTTTGTACCATCTATGCCAGCTTTAGCAGAAGATGAAGCGGTCTTCGAAGCCATTGCCGTTGCCGCAGCAGCAGATATTGAACCAACTCGATTGGCAATTACCTGTTTTCCTCCTTGAGATGTCGCAAATCCCAAATATGCTTGCGCTGCTTTGCTTGGAGTACCTTTATAAATTAAATTAAACGGCTCAGAAAAGGGATATCTGGGATCATCAGGCTGAGTCTGGTGCATCGAAATGACTTTGACATCACCTCGTTTGATCACATCGTTGGCTACTGCATAACCAATGCCATTTTTGCCCAATTTAGCAATCATTGCATCGACACTATCTTGCTTTAATTGATTTGCAGTCGAACCTGTCTTAAATTCTCCTGTCTGAAAAACAGGATAGTTAGGAAAAGCTTGTCTAGTATCGTTACTGTTAGGAGCATCTATCAGCTGAATTTTACCTGAAGTTCCGCCAATTTCAGACCAATCAGTAATTTCACCTCGGAAAATTTTGGCAAACTGATCGATTGTTATATTGCCATCGAACGGATTGTTTTTCGAGACAACGAGCGCAATTTTTTCTCGGCTAATAGGTACAGAGACAAATCCTTGTGCTTTTTCTGCTGCTGTCAAGGCTCGACCAATTGCAGCGAGGTCGGCTTGACCATTAGCAAGGGTTTTTAGCGCAGTTACAGAGTCTTGAGTGTTGATCTGAACTTTGGCTTGAGGATATTTGCTGGCAAAACTATCTTTTAAACTAGCGCTAATACCATTAATACTGCTGGATGCAGCAATCTTGACTGTGGCATCTTGAGGTAACTTGTCTGGGACGGCGAATGTCTTAGCTGCTGAATCAGATTGAGCCAACAGATAAGCCTTAGCTGGTTTTGAAACACCGACCAAAGTTAATAATATTGCTAATGTAACTACAGAGTTATGTTTTTTATGTAACATTTTTAGGCCTAAATTTTATCTAATTATTTGGCGATTAATTATAAAGGGCGAATACCCTGTATCTGCATAAGAGTTATGTTGTTTTAAGTATTTCTAGTTAAGTAAAAACCCTCAAGCTAGTTTGGCTTACTAATATTACCAAAAACCTCAAATTAATTCCAGAATTGTTAGATTCAGACAGCAAATCTTTAAGATAAGTTGTTATAAACGACAATCATTTTTTTTCATCAACTAAACTCTGTAACCTCAATGAGTAGCTAGCTGTATTTTATTGTTTAAGTTTTCTTGTTTAAGTCAATGGAGTAACTTTCAGTCGCTTTGAAGAGAAAGTAGCATTAAGAACTATACTAAACTTAAGAATTGATCGGCAAAATCGTAATTAATAATTATGGCAGTCATTAAAAAAGGATCGCTCGTCAAGGTAGTTAAAGAAAAGCTAGAAGGCAGTTCAGAGTCTAAGGCAAGTGATGCGCGGTTTCCCTCGTATTTATTTGAGAGTAAAGGGCAGATTGTAGAGCTAAATGATGATTATGCTTTGGTGCAGTTTTATGTGCCAACTCCTAACGTCTGGCTGCGTTTAGATCAGCTAGAAGAAGCTAAATAGAACAATCAGCCCCAGCTAAAACTCATCAGAATATATGCTGAATAAATGCCGATATTTTGGCAAAAGAACTAATCTAAGCTTAATTGATGGTAATTTAATTTAGTTTGGCGCGATGAGGCATGACGGTTTCGGTAAGCATTGCCTTATTGAAAATTGTATCTTCAATATCTGCCTCTGTCAGATTTGCTTGACGTAAATTAGCACCTCTCAAGTTTGCTCCGCGTAGATCTGCTCCAGTCAAGTTTGCACCTCTCAAGTTTGCTCTGGTGAGATTTGCACCTCTCAGCTTTGCCTGCTGCAAGTCTGCACCTTGAAGATTGGCGTAGCTCAAATTTGACCAGCGTAAGTCACAGCAGACTAGAATAGCTTCAACTAAATTACTGCCGAGAAGATAACTATGGCTTAAATGAGCAGCGATCGCTTTAACTCGATATAGGTTAGCTTGAGAAAAACTGGCAGACTGTAATTCTGTCTCAAAGAAATTAGCCCCCGACAGATCTGCTCGATCAAAACTAGCTTTAACCAGATCACTTTCGCTAAGATTAGCGCGATTAAGCTGGGCTTGGGAAAAGTTGGACTGGGCTAGTTTTGCCTGTCTGATAGATGAACCAATCAGGTTTGCCTGACTAAAATTCGTCCCTTTACCCCTAACCAAGCGTAAATCTGAGCCAATCAAATTGGCTTGATCAAAATTCGCATTAATTAAACAGGCAGACTGCAAGTTAACGCCCGTCAAATTTGCCTGCTGCAAGTCGGCATCAACTAATTCCGCCCCCGTTAAATTTGCCCCAGTGAGATTGGCTTGAGCTAAACAAGTGTCTGTCAAATCTGAGCCTACCAAGTTGGCTTTAACTAAATAAGCCGTTGATAGATTAATACCGCGCAGATTGGCATTAGTCAAATCTATATTTGGTCGCTGATGGCTGTCTAGCCAATCTATCCAACTAACTGCGCCCTGTTTTAATTTAGTCAGATGCTCAATATTTGCCACTGTCAACTTAATCGGCGATCGCCTATATCTAAAATTGCTTTACCTATTATCCCCGCTTTGTTACTAGTTCCCAACATTTAAAATTTTGTTGATGAAGCTATTCTTTTCTCTGCTTCAAGACTTCTCTGCCAGAAATACTCTCCAGGGCTGCCAGGGCTGCTGAAGATCCGGCAATGATATCTCTTTCTTCTCCGCCTAGATAAACACGACCAAAACTCCCAATAGAGGTTACCTTGAGAATATTAATCAATGCTGCTTTTTCGGCTTCGTTAGCAGCTAGGGATGCATAGGCAGCAGGCTGCACTTCTAAAACATATAAAGTTTGTCCTGCCAGTAGCATTTGCCCACGGCAGTCACGATTAACTAACTGGGCTTGATAGGCATCTATATTACGAATGATTTGGCTGGAAACAATTTTCGGCTTCAAACCATCGTGCTGTTTAACTCCTAACGTTTCTAAAATTGCCCTACCAGCTGCTTTAACTTCTCCCTGTCTGTTGGCATGAATTTCTAACAATCCATATAGTCTTTCGACAAATTGAACTCCAGGGCGGACTACCGCAGATTTAAGTGCTACGTCTGTGATGCGATTAATTTCAATGCCAGGAGATATTTCAATCCATAACGAAGCATCTCCTGGGAGGGGTAAAAATCCTGATGCCACCGTGCCAATATAGGCTGCATGCTGCAATTGCAGGCGATCTAAGTAGACATAACTGCGAAGTTCTACACCCAAAATCTCATTCCTCTTGTGACCATAAAATTATTACTTAAACCATCCTCCAGCTAATCAGTTTGTGTCCGCAATTGTAAAGAGGATCGGGATGAATTTTTGAGAGTAAGAATAATTGGGGAGAAGCTGCAAAATTAGCTGGCATCACCAGCCATAATGGTGTAGTCAAACCCCAATTTTGACGATCACCCACAAAAAATACTTTTCCATTTGTAGACGAGAGTGTTTAGATAGTTACTTATGTAGGTTTAAATTCTGATGTAATATTCGAGTCTGAAATTTATTATGAGTCCTTTTTTGTTTGTAACTGATTTAGATAATACTCTAGTTGGTGATGACGCTGCATTGTTGGAGCTTAACCAAAAACTAGCTGCCCATCGGCAACAGTACCACAGCAAAATTGTCTATGCTACTGGGCGATCACTTTATCTCTACCGTTTGTTAGCCGAAGCAAAATCATTACTCCCTCCAGATGCGCTGATTACTGCGGTAGGAACAGAAATGTATTTTGACCAGCAAGAGTCACAATATGACCGAGAATGGGCAAATATTCTGGCTCAGGGCTGGAATCGTCAGGAGATCGCGGCGATCGCCAGTCAGTTTACAGATTTGCAGTTACAGCCAAATTCTGAGCAAAATCCCTTTAAAATCAGCTACTATCTGGCAGAAGCAGTGGCAGAGTCAACCCTGGCTGAACTTCAAGCAGCCTTGAAGCAAAAGGGTTTTGAGATTAAGCTAATCTATAGTGCTGGTCAAGATTTAGATTTGTTACCAAAAAATGGTGATAAAGGTTTAGCGGTTCAGTTTCTACGCCGTCGGTGGAAAATTGCACCAGAGCAAACGATTGTTTGTGGCGATTCTGGCAACGATATTTCTATGTTTGAAGGTCAAGAAAAAAGCTTGTTAGTAGCCAATGCGAAACCAGAATTATTGGAGTGGTACGCAGCCAATCAAACTGAATATAATTATTTGGCCAAGGCTGACTGTGCGGGAGGAATTATTGAAGGTTTAAAGCACTTTGGATTTATTTAAAGCTTCTTTGGCTCAGATACAATTATTTATTTATGTTAGTTATTTAGTTCATGACCACAACTACGACAAAAGCGATCGCCTAGTTGGGCTTCCTTGCCACATTGAGAGCAAAATTGCTTACTAATACTGGTTTTCGACTGATTATTTAAACTCATCGACATATTCCCCATCTGCATCGACATATTCCCCATTCTTAACGGCTGCATCGGCTGCATCGGCTGCATTGGTGCAAAATTTGACTCTTGGGCAATTGCGGTTAAATCTATTTGTGGATAGCGATTAAGTTCAGGCGGAGATTCAATGGTACTAATACTATTTTGCTGAATCAGAATGTAGTGTGAATTCTGGGTAGTATTTATTGCTAAGACAAAGCCTTGTTTTAGCTGAAATAATTTTGGTTTACTCAGCCACTTTCCTGTGCTGAAACTGCTGCTTTGACTCTGCTGCTGACCAGGAATACTCATACTCAGGTTAATTTGAGTTTGTTCTTCTCTATTAGCGATCGCTAGCTGCCCATAACTGCCCAGATTCGCCGAATAAGCCATGATCTTTGTCTATGTATATGATTTACTGAATATTTAAATTTAATTTTACGCTTAATTAAGAATAGTACAATTGAGGTTTTGATAACTTTTGAGGGTGCTAACGTTTAGCTTTTTCTCTTGTTTTAATCTTTGGTAATTGGGGGGAATTAGATTTGGCTGCTGATGTTGGTTTTTGCTTCAAAGTTCCGTACATGAGCTTGGTGGTGTAGGCGATCGCCATGAGAGATGTAATTAAGCCAATGACTGATGCAGTAATCTGCCTGGGGTCATCTTGATTACCTGAGAGTAAATTAGTGCCGACCGAGGCTAAATAAACATACAAAGCAATAACGGGCAGCATTGCTAGCCAAGATACAAACAAATATTGCCAGAAGTTAATCTTCGTGAGGCTAAAGCCGTAGTTAAGAATATTAGAAGGAACAATTGGTGACAGACGAGTCAAAAATACAATCTTCCAACCTTTTTTCGCTACTGCGCGATCAAACTCTCCCCATTGAGGACGCTGAGAAATCCATTCACTAATTTTTTTACGGGCTACTGTTCTGCCTAATTGATAGCAAACGGCAACGCTTAAGGTATCAGCCACAGATACCAAAATTAAGCCAGGAATAAAGCCAAATAGGCTTCCCGCAGCCAAAAAAAGAAAAATTGCTGGTAACCCAAATAGGGTTGCTGATAAATAAATAGTAATAAAAGCTGGATAAGCCAGGTATCCCAGGGAACTAAGCCAATGATTAGCTTGAAAAAGCCATTCTTGCCAAATAACCATAATATATTAATATAATTGCTGCCTGACTATAAGTTAAAGCAGAAGACAAAATTTGAAAATTATTCGCTAGATGTAAATTTTTCTCCAAATTGTGAGATTGAGGTCAATTATTAATTGCTCATTAACACTCGGAGTTTAACTTAAGAACCAGAATTACTCAACAACCGAATCTCCTCAAAGAAGATTTTCAGCAGGGGAATTTTAGACAAAGTTAATCACCTAAATCTACAATTCAACGCTGTTTTTTATTGTTTCTTAGTTAATCTGAAATCAGAATAACTAAATAATTGCTACTTGAGACCGAAGGGAATCCTTTAGGGCTACTTGTTACTCAATTTTTCAAGTAACCTATATGAAACGGATTTAATATAAGTACTGCTGAGGTGAAAAAGCAATCTGTGGGCAAATATAAATCGGCAATAATACTGTGAAAATTTTGATTTTAAGCGCCAGAGATCTTCGAGGAGGTGCTGCTCGGGCTGCCTATCGGCTACATCAAGGCTTGTTAGCAGCGCAAGTAGATTCACAGATGTTAGTCCAGAACAAACTAAGCGATTGCAATAGTGTCCTGGCTCCAAAAAGCAAAATTCAGCGGGGAATTGCTGCCATCAAGCCAGCATTAGATCAATTACCTCTCAATTTATATCGTCATCGCGATCGCACGATCAATATTTATTCATCTCAGTGGTTGCCCAATAATATTGTCGCTCAAATTGAACAGATAAATCCTGATGTGATTAACCTGCACTGGGTTAATGGTGGTTTTGTGCCTATTGAAGCCTTAAGCAAACTTAAGCAGCCGTTGGTTTGGACACTACACGACATGTGGGCTTTTACAGGAGGATGTCACTATAGTGACACATGCGATCGCTATATTCACTCTTGTGGTGCTTGCCCTCAGTTGGGTAGCGATCGCAACTGGGATTTATCTCGCTGGAATTGGCGACGCAAAGCAAAAGCTTGGCACAATTTAAACTTAACCGTGATTACTCCCAGCAAATGGCTAGCTAGCTGTGCTAAATCTAGTTCTCTCTTGCGGAATTTTCCAGTTCAAGTTGTTGCTAATGGGATTGATCCACAAGTTTATCAGCCTCACGATCAGCTTTTTGCCAGAAAAGTCTTCAACCTACCTACGGACAAAAAAATTATCCTCTTTGGTGCTTTAAACAGTACCCAAGATCGACGCAAAGGATTTACGTTATTGCGATCTGCTTTGGAATACCTAAAATCTGCCCAACAGGCTGCTAAAATCGAACTAGTCATTTTTGGGGCATCTGAACCAGCTCAACCTATCAACTTTGGTTTTAAAACCCATTATGTTGGACAACTAAGTGATGATGCCGCTTTATCCCTCCTCTATGGCAGCGCCGATGTTTTCGTCGCCCCTTCCATCCAGGACAATTTACCCAATACAGTTTTAGAGGCTTTGTTTTGTGGTACTCCTTGTGCAGCGTTCAATATTGGCGGAATGCCAGATTTAATTGAGCATCAGCAAAACGGATATCTCGCCCAGCCTGAGCAAACTCAAGATTTAGCCCAAGGAATTGACTGGATTCTGGCAGACGATGATAGGTATCAACAACTAAGAATGAATAGTAGAGTTAAAGCAATTGCCAATTTTAATCTTGAACGGCAAGCTCAAAAATACTTACAAGTTTTTAAAAATTTAAAAATTTAAGTAGTAAGCTCTCTCCATAAGACATCCGCAAACTAAGATTTTTTCTAATGGCTAACGTTTAGTATGACTTCTATAGATATAGATGTAGTTACAATTACTGCCAAAATTGACGATGCTCTGTTTGTTACTTTAAGTAATGTTAGTCAACAGAAATATGGCGCTATTAATCATATTGTTATTTATCATCAAGCTAGTGACATAGAATTACAGCGGCTACAAGCTTACAATCATTGCCATAACTTATCCTTTTATCCTCAAGCCGGTTCAGGCATTGCCACCGCTTTTAATGAGGGCATTCAGCATAGCCAAGGAAGATTAATTTTGTTTCTTAATTCAGGAGACACCTTAATTACCGACGATGTCATCGAACGAGTAATCAAGTCTTATACTCAACATCAATGGTTATGGGCGACGGGAGAAACCGTCTCTCTAAGCCGTCATAAACGTCTCCAAAGACACTGTAAACAACCACAGGTTTGGCGCGAAACTTTATTTTGGTATGGAAATCCAGTTTGTCATCAGTCAACTTTTTACTCTCGGCAATTAATCGAAAAAATTGGACTATATCGAGAAGATTTAAAGATGGGTATGGATTATGAATACAATATCAGAGCCAATCTAATTGCTCATCCTACTTTGTTACATTTTCCCATCGCTTATTACGATACAACTGGAGTCTCATCCATTAGGGTGTTCCAACAATTTACTAACCATCGCCGTATACGTGACCACTATTTTAGATTATCCTGGTTTAAGCGCTTAAAAGCAGATGTTTATTGTCTGCTTAAATCTTGTTATCGCTTAGCCATGATTCCCGCCAAGCTATTGTTGTGACGATTAAACTGCTCAAGATCAGACCATTTTTTTCTGGTTATGGGCAGAATGTTTCTCAAACGACGGTTAAATAAATAGTTAAATAAAGTTAATAAACAAGTGCAAATTTAGATATTTAACTAATTTAGGTTATTTATGGTGCTTTTGCGACAAATTTACTTAGTAATGATAAAAGTATAACTACCCCAGACCAGAATCAATATGAGTGTGAGCAAAAACCCATCTGTTTCGATCATTATTCCTACTTATAATGAAAGCGATAATATACAAGCAATTGTCAATAAGTTTTTAGACTCTAAGTATCCTCACCTACTAGAAATAATAATTGTTGATGGAACTAGTACAGATGGAACACAAGAGAAGATCAAAGATTTAGCTCGTATTCACCCTCAGATTAAACTTTTAGATAATCCGCAGCGGATTCAGTCAGCAGCCCTTAATCTAGCGCTTGGGGCTTGTCAAGGTGATATTTTTCTACGGGCAGATGCTCACTGTAACTATGCTCCAGACTATGTTGAGCAGTGCGTTTTAGCTTTGCAAAAATCTCAGGCAGTTAATGTCGGTGGAGCGCAACGCTTTGTGGCTGTGAATACTTTTCAGGCAGGAGTTGCCTTGGCCTCCCGTAGTCTGCTTGGCAGTGGCGGGGCTAAATATCGCAATCCCTACTACGATGGATATGCCGAAACGGTATTTTTGGGCTGTTTTTGGCGTTCAGTCCTAGCCGATGTTGGTGGTTACGAAGTTACACGCAAAGAAGATTCTGAGCTAAACTTTCGTTTGCTGAAGGCTTATGGTGAAAAAGCTATTTATATTAGCTCCCAAATCAAAGTCTGGTACTTTCCTCGGCGCAATTGGCTAGGATTATGGAGGCAATACATCAAATATGGCCGAGGCAGCTGTATCATGTCCGCTAGATATGCTGATACCCTACCTTTGAGAAACAAAATTCCTTTTTTTGGAATTATGGTGTTAACTACCGCTTTAATTGCAGATTTAACATTTTTTCAGGGTGCTTTACAGACTATTCCAGCGATCATCTTAGGTATGTGCCTCATTGCTTTAGAAGCAGCTCGTGTAACTGCCAAATATCACCCTGATTTTCGCGAGAAATTTTGGCTTAGCTCTGAAAAAAACATGCCTAATTTTTTTAGTCGTTGGTTTTGGTGTACGATCGCGATCGCCACTATGCCAATTGCTCACTTTGTTGGTTTTGGATATCAGCTTTATTTAAGGAAAGTTTTAGGCAATAAAGATAACTGCTTTTTTGAGTCTAAAAATAGTATTCCTCGACGTACTCGCGCTAAACAGAAAATAAAGGCATAAAGTTTGCTTAAATGATCTAAGTTAATGTTTGAGCGATTCAATTCAAAGTCAGGGTCGTTTGATTGCAATTTTTAATAGTTGGGAGAAACTTATGAAAGTTATTATCTTAGGAGGAGACGGTTTTTGTGGCTGGCCTACCTCACTGCATTTATCGAATCTCAACTTTGAGGTCATCATTGTTGACAATTTATCTCGAAGAAACATAGACAATGAATTAGAAGTTAGCTCACTAACACCGATTGCACCTATCGGACAAAGATTGTCTACCTGGAAAAGTTTGACAGGAAAAGAAATTAAATTTTGCAATCTAAACATTGCTGAGGAATACGATCGCCTATTGAGCCTCATCTCGACCGAAAAGCCTGATGCGATCGTTCACTTTGCTGAACAACGAGCAGCACCCTATTCGATGAAGTCTTCTAAGCACAAGCGTTATACGGTTAACAACAACCTCAACGCTACCAACAATCTGCTGTGCGCCATTGTGGAATCGGGATTAGATATCCATTTAGTCCACTTAGGTACAATGGGGGTTTACGGTTACGGTACAGCAGGGATGAAAATTCCTGAAGGTTATCTAGATGTAGAAGTTGTGACCGACAGTGGGGATCGCATTCAGCAAGAAATTCTCTATCCTGCTAATCCTGGTAGCGTCTATCATATGACCAAAACTCAGGATCAATTATTTTTCTATTACTACAATAAAAACGACGGTATCCGCGTTAGCGATCTGCACCAGGGTATCGTTTGGGGTACAAATACTCCTGAAACTTTGATGGACGAAAAGCTTGTCAATCGCTTTGACTATGACGGTGACTATGGTACGGTACTCAATCGGTTTTTAATGCAGGCTGCCATTGGTTATCCCCTGACAGTTCATGGTACAGGGGGACAAACTAGAGCCTTTATTCATATTAAAGATACAGTTCGCTGTGTCCAGTTGGCGATCGAAAATCCACCCCAAAAAGGAGAACGAGTCCGCATTCTTAACCAGATGACAGAGACTCATCGAGTAATCGATTTAGCCAAAATGATCGCACAAATGACTGGCGGGGAGATTGCCTATCTGGAAAATCCTCGTAATGAGGCAGTAGAAAACGAACTATTTGTTAAAAACCAGCGTTTTATTGATTTAGGATTAGAACCAACTACTCTCAGCCAAGGATTATTGAAAGAAGTAACAGAAGTAGCCGAAAAATATGCTCATCGTTGTGATAGAAGCAAAATTCCCTGTACCTCCCTGTGGATTCAGAAAAAGGAAGCAGCATCGGCAAGTAACGGTTTAGAGCCTGCGGAAACTACGAAAGTTTAATTTGCTTCTGCTATTTACTTAATTTGAGGATGGGCAATTTTGCTCATCTTTTTTTTAAGTAGAATTATCTCTTAAAACTGTAAATTTATGATTTGTCTCTACTCCATAAAGCTAGTCCGCCACCTCTGCCTCTAGCAGCAATAAAATTATCTCTAATTAAAAAATATTTAAAAAAGGCTTGATCTTTTAATTCTTTTGCTAAAAAATTCTTTTCTCTTGATAATCCATTTTGAATATATCCTTGATAAAGATTCAAACCCCATAAAGAAACTTTTAAATAGGTAAAGTCAAAAGCCAATATTCTTTTTTGGGGCAAAAATTTAATCGGCCCTGTTAAAGACAGTTCAAAAAAAGCTAATTTTACTGAATTTATTACTTCTCCTTGCTGTGCTGTTTCAGGATTAACTTGATAAGTAATTTGAATCTTAATAAATTGTGGAATATACTTGCCTGCACCCAAGATAACTCCAGCTTTTTTTCTAGTTTTCTTTGTTCCTGTAATTAAACGCAAGTTCCAAACTCCAGCTAAATTTGCTAGAGAATAACTTTTTTGCTCCTGTTTAGAGTCTTTTTCTAACTTCAACAAAGCATTGATTACTTGAGATGAATTTGGTAATTTACTCAGGCTATTTTGAGCGCTTGCTGCCTGTACTAATAATATTTCATTTGACATAATCAGCATAATTTAGTTTGGTGGTTAATTTAATCGATTGAGCAAGCACTATTTAAATAGTACAAACGTTCTTGAGCAAGAATATTTGATTTTATCTGGTAACCAAATATTTAATTTGTATATGAATATATCTTGAGTTTGTGAATAAACTTAAACAGAGTGCCAAAAAAGTTTTTATTTTTCGAGGATTTATTAAAAAAATCTATTTGCTAAATGCGCATAATCATTAAAGCAAGTAAAATCAAAAAGCTGAAATATTTAAATGTTTAAATGTTATAGACAGCGCAATGAAGGATAGAGATAAAAGCGATCGCAGATTACTCCGCCACTAGCACTAAAGCATATGCCCTAACAAATTAACTTTAAAGTTATACTAATTGCGATCGCTCTTTGGAGGCAAAATTGCGATCTTTACTTTTGTAATTTGCCAGTTTAAAGATTTACATCTTTATATAGATGATAGATGGTAAGTGAAAATGTAAGTTTAGCTATTTTGACGGCGCGTTTTGCGACTCAGCTCTAAATACCAAGAAAAAGCTTTTTATAATTATCAATTTAAGGGAAAATTTTAGTTTTACTATGTCCTTGGTTACAAAATTCCTCAACCTACTCGGAATAAAAGAGCAGCAAAGACTACCTTACTGGCTCAGAATAACTACTAAAGTTCCCAAATGCACTTATTATTTTGGCCCTTTTGATACCCCCCTAGAAGCAAAGACACTCCAGGCAGGATATATCGAAGATCTGATGGCAGAGGAAGCACAAGGCATCCATATTGAGCTAGAGCAAGCTTTAGAACCCGAAAACCTAACAATCTGCGAAGATGATGATCTTAGTGACTAGTCGCCCTTGAGGACAAATCGATGAGAGATGAGGGATGAAAGCTAGTACCAATCAACCTGTGTTTTCTATTTGAAATGACTATATATCCGCATGACTCAGTGTGGATTGATCCCAAGCGCCAATTAAACACAACTTAACAAAACTACAAATTATTTGAGAATTGAGTAAACTCATATACAGGTATTCTGTTATCTTGATCTTCCATGCAGCTCAATTCTAATTCAACCTCATCCTTGCCCAAAGCCTTGCTATTAATTGCGCCTTTTTTCCTTTGGGGTACAGCGATGGTGGCGATGAAAGGAGTAATTCCTAACACCACACCCTTTTTTATGGCGGGAGTTAGATTAGTACCTGCGGGAATTTTGGTTTTGCTAGTTTCACTAGTATTAAAGTTGCCTCAGCCCAAAACTTGGCAAGCCTGGTTGTGGATTTTAGCTTTTGCCCTAGTTGATGGAGCAATGTTTCAAGGTTTTCTTGCTCAGGGAATAGTCAAAACAGGAGCGGGGCTGGGATCGGTAATGATTGATTCTCAACCCCTAGCGGTGGCGCTTTTATCAAGCTTTTTATTCGGTGAGGTAATTGGCTTATGGGGTTGGCTGGGTTTAGGCATTGGCGTTTTAGGTATCAGTCTAATTGGTGTACCCGATCCCTGGATCTATAGTCTATGGGCAGGAGATTTAAAGGCAGTAGAGGTTAACTGGTTAGGATTATTTGATAATGGCGAATGGTTAATGCTGCTGGCTTCCTTATCAATGGCAGTAGGTACGGTAATGATTCCTTATGTCAGTCGTTATGCCGATCCCGTGGTGGCTACGGGTTGGCACATGATTATTGGCGGAGTGCCTTTATTCAGTCTTTCTGCCCTACAAGAATCTCAACAGTGGCAGAATATGACGGTAGACAACTGGCTATCTCTAGGATATGCAACGGTTTTCGGCAGTGCGATCGCCTATGGAATTTTCTTTTATTTAGCTTCACAAGGGAACTTAACCAGCCTCAGCGCCCTAACTTTTCTGACCCCAATTTTTGCCCTACTATTTGGCACGATTCTGCTATCAGAAGTCTTGAGTAGCCTTCAATCAGGAGGAGTTTTCCTGACTGTAATTAGTATTTATCTAATTAATCAAAGAGATCGAATCGCTGCCAAATTTACTCGCAAAACTCATGAATTAGACACAGAAAGATCTTCTGTACCTACTGAAAATCAAGTAGAAATACCTTTTAATCTTACTTCTTCAGAAAAGATAGTTGAATAACTAGACAGAAACACAAACTGCCGTAAGTTCAATAAATAATGCTGAGGCTAAATAGTAATTAAATAGCCTGTTGCTTTAAGAGTTAATTAAAACTGATTACGATAGGGAATTGTACCTTTTTTCTTCTTACCTTTATTTTTCTCATAATCGATTTCTTTGAGTTTTTTCATAATACGACTGAAGTATTCCTTCATATATTCTTCTAAAGTAGTAGTGTCTTGAGGATCTAAACCAAAGGTTTTATACACTTCCTCCATGGGCGCATCTTGAGGTTTCCCACTAGCCAAAACTTCGGCAAACATAAGTCTATCTGCGGTATTTTGTCCCCATTCACAGAAGCGAGTGAGCCGACGCAGAAGACCTAATACAACTAAAGACACGCGGGAAATCCGCGTATTTTTACCTGAGAGATTTTCACAAAGGTTCATAATTTCATAAGCACCCCAGGCTTTTGTTCCTACCACAGGAAAAGTTTTCTTTTCGGTTTCAGGCACTGATAAAGCTCGAACGGCAAACTTAGCGATATCCTGAGTGTTCATGTAGGCAATAGGAGTGCTTTCTCCAGATACCCAGACCACCTGATCTTCTAATATTGGTATGGCATATTGGCTAATTAAACCCTGCATAAAGCCAGCTAGTTGCAGCACGGTATAGTTTAAGCCAGACTCAGCCAAAAATATTTCAGTACAGCGCTTAATATCCATCAACGGTACTTCAGGATATTTATCTGCATTCAGTACCGAGAAAAAGATATATCTATCCACTCCCGCAGCTTTAGTCGCCTGGATTAAATTAACTTTGCCTACCCAATCTACATCTCTGGCGCGGAGATTATCAGTAACTCTAGCGGTAGCAGCATCAATCACAGCATCAACACCTTCTAAAGCAGGAGCAAGAGTCGATGGATCACAAAGATCTCCTTTAACTATCTCCGCCCCCCATTCTTTGAGAAAAATTGCCTTGTTGGGATTCCGTACTAAACAGCGTACCTCATGGTCTTCATCCAAAGCCTGACGAGCTACCTGTCTACCCAAGGTGCCAGTTGCGCCAACTACCAATAATTTCATTTAAGGAATTTTGTAATATTTTTTAACGTTTCTCTAAGTATTTTATCAAAGAGTTATTTGTTTATCGAACTAGATTCTGAAAAGATCGATAAACATAGGTTTAGATCATACTTTCTAAGACTGCACCAACAACTCGATGATCGGGATCTGTCTTAAGTTTGCTCAAAGTGGCGATCGCATCAGGATCGTCGTATCTACTCAAAGATTTAGCTACCTGGAGACGAATTCGCCAAGATTGATCGTCGGCAAAGGCTAACAGTAGCTTTAAAGCTGCGGTTTCTTGCTCTGACTTACCTAGCAAACCCAAGGCGCTAAGACAAGATTCCATAACAGGTTCATCTTCTCCTGACAGACCAATTTCACAGATTTCTAATAATTCTTGAGGGCTTTTAAGATCGACGATCGCCGCAATGATGCTACGGCGCACCAACCAGTGTTCATCAGACTCATACATTGCCCGTAGATAAGGCACTGCAACTTCACCATAGTAAGAAAGGGAATTGGCAGCCTCGGATCTAACATTGGGATCTTGATCTTGTTTAATCATGCTCAAGAGAGCTTCAAAAGCAGCATCGCTCTGTTTTCTACCCAAACCCATCGCGACAAATGAGCGGACTAGAAATTCTTGATCGTTGACATGGTTGATTAGCAATGGCGTAGCGACATCCGCTTCATAATTTCTCAGTTCTCGAATTCCCTTCATTCTTTGCTGAGGATCGGCATCATTAAGGGCGTTTTTTATCTGTTCTATGTCCATAAACTGAAGTTTAAATTGCGATTTTACCTTACTTGATATTGTTGCTGATCGATAGCTGTCTTGAGGAAGATATATAGTAAAGATTAAAGATATCTAAGATCTAATCTCTAAATAGACATGTCTGAACCTGAAGGATCAAAGAATGCTGAGTGAGAAAGTAAAAGAATTAATCGCCAAGTCGCAGATTGTCAGTTTTGACTGGCAGGATTATCCTGAGTCGATAGTCAGGATTTTTCAACAGGCAGATGATGAGCGCAGGTATCTAAACGATGAAGATATTGCTCAGATCCAGGCGCTCACACCGAATTTAGCCCCACATTTAGCACAGGGAAAAGTATTGCGCGATCGCGTAGTGGAGATAGTTTCTGATGCCAGAGCCGTGGTGTTAGAGGCGAATCCAGGTATTACTGAACCTGGAGGGGGTTTATATCCAGCTATGCGGGCAGAAGCCTGTTGGCGAGACTTTTGGCACTTCCTCCGCTGTATTAGCTATGGGATCAGCGCTCAGCGAATTGACTATACGAGCGATCGCGGTTTGAGCTATATGGAACAGCTTTATCAAGAGTTAGAAGTTCCTTTAGATGCAATGGTTTTAGGCTTGGAACAGTTAAAAGTGTTTAGTCTTAAGTATTTTGAACCAGCAGCACAGAATGATTTGCAACCTTATTTTGATCGCTTGATTGAATCCATGGGTCAGTTTTCGGCTGTCAGTTGAAATATTACTAGTGGTATTATCCTGTAGGGGTCAACGGCCATTGACCCTTACTTTTGTTGACGACCAAAAGTTTATTTCAACAAAGCTTCCCCTCGCCGGAATAGTTCCCTGGCATAGTCTGTCCAAGTACCCTGTCCCCAATAGCGGAAACAGCTTGTTTCCACTAAGAGTACATAAAGCAAGGCCTCTTGATATTCTTTGGTTTTGGTAATTTCAGGATCTTCAGCCACCAGAGCATCATATTTTTGATGGAACATGGCACTTAATTGATTCATTGGTTCGAGAACATTCTCATACCCTTTAACCCAACTCAAATCATCTGTCCAAGATGCCCCATCCAGATGAAACTGGTGGTCTGTTGCTTGAAGATGAGCGATCGCTTGAGCTACTTTCTCAGCAGTAGCAGCATCAGGATTTACTTCCTGCCAAATTTTATGCTGCCCTACCGCCTGACAAAGGGGATAGTCTTCAGGATTAACTCCCGCAGCTTCAATTAGTTCGATATATTCTGTCCCGTTTAACCCCACGACATGCTGGTTATTTTTTAGCTCATACCACACAGGCTGGAAATCACGGGCATATTCATTCATCATCACACCACCGTTTTCTCCATCGGCAATTTGACTGACACAGCTTGGTACAGAAACATTGCCAATCATTTGTTTGCCTCTACCTTTAGCTTCATGATAGGGCTGCATTTGCGCCACTAGCTTAGTGTCTGAACCCTGAGTTTTAATGAGTGCAGTAATGCTGATAGTTTCCCCCTGAGAATTACGGGCAACTAAACGATTAGGAAGATACTTGTCTTCATGGTATAAGCCTGAACCATCTAATCTTTCTACGGAGTGTTCCTGTACGAGTAGCCAGCGATAACCGCATTCTTTGAGGGCTTTAATATATTCGTAGAGGGTATCGGGATGATTAGGTAGATGCATTTCTGGAGGCGAAAAACCTTTGACTCGCGCCAAAGCATCATAACCAAACATTGCCGCAAAATAATGTTGCCAAGCCTGAATATGCAGCTTGAGATCGGGAATTGGCGTAGAGGGAATTACGGCATGACTCCACATCGTCCCCAACCATTCGACATAGGGATGATAGGTAGCATCACAGGTGATTTTCTTGAGTTTATCCAAAAGATCGTGACGATCCATCTGCTGCAAACTCCATAGCAGATTACCCGAATAATCCAACATAATTCGCGGACTGCAACCATTAGCCACAAGTTCAGGAATCCAGTCTCCCATACGGGAATAGCACCAGGCGAAAACTTCGGCATTATGGTTATCTCCATCATGGGGATGTTCAAACATATTTTGCAAATTACCGATCAGTTCACCATTTGCTCCTGCGGGAATAGTCGGTTGATGCATATGGAGAGCGCAAGCAAAAGCAGCATTAACCTGATTAAGATCGATGGTACTGTCGGGTAGAAATATCGGTCGATCGTGATTTACGGCGATCGCAATTTCTGCCTCCCAACCACAAATATTGGGTAAGCCATTGTTGACAACTGTTAGATGATTAGATGCTGTCGCGGTAGACATAAATTGTCCTCTGATATTCTTTGAGATGATTAGTGGTTGGTTTAATTCTAGGTTGCTAAATCAAGCTTACTAATCAGAAGTTACCAGGAATCATTATTTAGTAATAAGTATTCATAAATTGCGATCAAAATAGGAAGATGAACTAGCAAGAGAGAGAGACGATAAGATTAAAATCGTAGTTGATACTTACTGATTCTTTGAATCTTATGTCAGACAATGGTTCTCAGATAGATGCTTGCCCTGCTCAATTCCCTGACTTATTTGTAGTAGGTATCGGCGCATCCGCAGGGGGACTAAATGCCTTAGAAGAATTCTTTGAGCATCTCAGCAATAATAGTGGTGCTGCTTTTGTGGTGATTCAGCATCTTTCGCCAGATTTTAAAAGTCTGATGAAAGAATTACTAGCAAGACGCACACGCATGGAGATCTATCGGGTGGTTGAGGGGATGGAATTGCGTCCCAACTCAATTTATTTGATTCCTCCTGGCAAAAATTTAGTTTTAGATCAGCAGAAATTACATTTAATTCCCCAAAAGGAGCGTAACAGTCGCGAACTTAATTTTCCTATTGATATTTTCTTTGAGTCTTTGGCTCAAATTAGGCAAGAGCAAAGTATTGGCGTAGTTTTATCGGGAACAGGGAGTGACGGCACCAAGGGTTTAAGGACAATTAACCAAGCAGGGGGGTTTACTCTCGTACAGCATCCATCATCAGCACAGTTTGACGGGATGCCAAAATCGGCGATCGCTACAGGACTAGTCGATCGCATTCTGCCACCTTCAGAACTGGCTTTGGTAGTCGATCAGCTAGTGAGATCCCCTGTCTTTCAGACTGTCAATGACCATAATGCTGCCAACTTACTAACTGCCGAGACTATACAGGAAATTGCCGCAATTATTGCTCGCCATGAGTCAACGGACTTTTCTCATTATAAAATCAGTACTCTAACCAGAAGGATTCATCGGCGTTATTTAATTAGTGGTTGTGAGAATTTGGAGACATTTATTAGCCTCTTAAAAACTTCAGTCCAAGAGCGAGCAATTCTGCGCCACGATTTATTAATTAGCGTGACACAATTTTTTCGCGATCGCTCAGCTTGGGATTATTTAGCTGAACAGGTTATTCCTCAATTAGTTGCTCAAGCTCAACCAAACATAGAATTACGCTGCTGGGTTACACTTGTGCTACAGGCGAAGAAGCCTACACTTTGGCAATGCTGCTGGATGAAGCGATTGCAAATATAGACAAACCCATCAAGTTTAAAATTTTTGCCACCGATATCGACGAAGTAGCTTTAGAAAAAGCGACCCAAGGTCTTTATTCCCAAACCATTGTTAACGAGTTGTCAAGCGATCGCCTAGAACGCTATTTTGTTCAGAAAGATGATGGTTGGCAAATAGTTCGCCAGTTACGGGAAAAATTGCTGTTTGCTTGCCATGACTTGACTAAAGATGTTGCTTTCACCCGCATGAACTTGGTTAGCTGTCGCAATCTGCTGATTTATTTTCAACCAGAACTACAGCAGCAGGTATTACGCAACCTGCACTATTCTCTCGTCAATCAAGGAATTTTATTTTTGGGGGAAGCAGAAACTTTAGGGTACATAAAACCTGAATTTCATACCTTAGCCAAAAAAGCGAAGATTTACCAGAAGAAACGAGACGTAAGATTAAATCTTCCGTTGACAATGGAGCAAAGGACAACCCAATTGTCTCCTCTCCCAGCTAAAATGACTCGAATCACTCGGCTTGAGCCAATGTTGGACAAAGCCTTTAGTGCCTTTTTAGCTAAGTATCAGGCTACCTGTTTTTTGGTGGATCGACAGCACAAATTATTTCATATTTTCAACGACGGCATTGAAGTTTTAAAGATGCCCCAAGGCAAAATGACCACCGATATTACCAAGCTCATTATTAAAGATCTTCAACTACCGCTGATTACCGCCCTTCATCGAGCCAAAAAAGAGCGATCGCCAACCTCTTTTCTGGGGATCGAGGTCAAACAGTTAGAACGGCTACGCTATCTTAAGCTAGAAGTCACCTATAGCGAAAGTAGTAAGCTGGCTGATGATTTTTTTAGTATTGTAGTGCAGGAAGACAATCCACCCCTCAAGGCTGTGGGAGAAACATTTCAAGTAGATGCGACAGCTTCCCAAAGAATTGCCGAGTTAGAGTACGAGATACAGCAAACTCGCGAAAATCTTCAGGCGGTAATTGAAGAGTTGGAAACAACCAATGAAGAACAACAGGCAACCAACGAAGAATTAACTGCTTCCAATGAAGAGTTACAAAGTACTAACGAGGAACTGCATTCTGTTAACGAAGAACTATACACCGTTAATGCGGAGTATCAATCAAAAATTGAGGAATTAACCGAATTAAATAACGATATTAATAACTTACTGCGCAGTACTGACATTGGCGTAGTTTTCCTCGATCGCGATCTTAATATTCGCAAGTTTACCCCCGCAGCAACTGTTGCGATTAACCTGGTGGAAGCAGATCTTGATCGTCCTTTGGCACATATTACCCATAACCTTGACTGCCAGGATTTAATTCCGTTATTGCAGCAGGTAATCCAAAGTCAGGAGGTGGTAGATCGTGAGGTAAAACTAGTTAAACAAGATTGCCATTTATTGATGCGAGTCAATCCCTATTTACTAGAAAATGGATCTTTAGATGGTGTGGTCATTTCCTTTATTGATATTAATGAATTAAAAACAATTCAGCAGCAAATTCAGTTAGTTAATCAGGATCTACAACAGTCTCAACTCCAGCTACGGCAGCTTAATCAGCAATTAGAAACTAGAGTTGAAGAGCGCACCCAAGCTTTACAAAAATCAGAAGCGAGGCTCAGAGCAATTTTAGAGACAACTGCTTCCATAATTTATCTTAAGGATCTTGATGGGCGTTACCTACTAGCCAATCGAGAATATTTAGAATCTTTACAACTAACAGAAATAGAAATTATCGGTAAAAGCGATCGCGATTTATTTCCCCCAGCAATTGCCGATAGTTTAATTGCCCATGATCGCCAGGTGATTGCATCCCAATCGGTACTTAAGTTTGAAGAACAAACCCTAATCGATTCTCAGGTACGTACTTATATTTCCATCAAAGCTCCTTTAATTAATGAACAAGGAGTTTATGCCGTCTGCGGTATTGCCACAGATATTAGTGAACAGAAGCTAACAGAAGTAGAATTGAGAGAAAGCGCCACTAGAGAAAGAACTATCCTGGAAATTGTCGCTAAAATCCGCGAAACTTTTGAATTATCTGAAATATTTCAAAATACAGTCCAAAAACTGCGAGAAACTTTAAAATGCGATCGCCTAGTTCTCTATCGTTTTTATCCTGATTGGAGCGGCAAATTTGTTGCCGAGTCGGTAGCGATGGGTTGGACTCCTCTATTGGACAGTGAGTTAGCAACAGGGTGGAAAGATACCTGTTTGCAAAAAACCAAAGGTAGTAATTGTTATCAATATGACTCCTTTATTGTGAATGATGTAGCTCAAGCAAAATTAAGTGACTGTCATCGCGCTATGTATGACAAGATTCAGGCAAAATCTTTTTGCATTACCCCCATATTTCAGGGAGATATTTTGTGGGGACTACTGGCAGCCTATCACAATCAGTATCCTCGCCCTTGGAAAGAAGGAGAGATTCGCTTACTAACCCAAACAGGGATTAAATTAGGAATTTCTCTAGCTCAGGTAGACTTATTTAAACAGATTCAACATCAGTCTCAACAGCTACAGTAGGCAAAAGAAGCTGCCGAAGCAGCGAATCAAGCTAAAAGTGCCTTTATCGCCCACACCAGCCATGAATTACGCACTCCTCTCAACGCGATTCTTGGATTTGCACAAATTCTGCAACGAGAAACCGATCCAGATACCGACAGAAGGGGAATTGAGGTCATTCGTCAATCAGGTCAACATCTGCTGACTTTAATCAACGATATTCTCTATATTGCCAAAATTGAAGCAGGAAAGCTCAAATTAGAACTACGTGATTTTGTCTTCCCTTCCTTCCTCGATAATTTAGCTGCGATTATCCGTGTACGCTGCCAACAAAAAGCGATCGCTTTTGAATATCAAACCCTGTCACCAATTCCCACCATCATTAGAGGGGATGAAACTCGTCTGCGCCAGTTACTACTTAATTTACTCAGTAACGCCGTTAAATTTACGAGTGAGGGTCAAGTAACCTTTAAAGTAGGTTACGCCACTGACTTTTTACCGCCAGGGGTAAGGGAGGATCAAAGCGAAAATTTGCTCCGCTTTTATATCCAAGACACTGGTAGTGGTATTCCTCAGGATAAATTTCAGGAGATCTTTTTACCCTTTTATCAATTAGATCCCCATCAATTGTCTCAAGAAGGAACGGGTTTAGGATTAACCATCAGTCATAATTTAGCCGAGCAAATGGGTAGTCAAATCCAAGTCGCCAGCACCTTAGGAGAGGGCAGTATCTTTTGGTTCGATTTGGCTTTTCCGATTGTTGATACATCTAGTGCAATTACCATTAGTCAGCCTTCTGAGCTAAGTATCATTGGCTATCAAGGTCAACCAAAACAAATTCTGGTGGTAGATGACCTCAATAACAATCGCGAGATTTTGGTTAATTTTCTCACTTCTTTAGGATTTAAGATTATTGAAGCTCAATCTGGAGCAGAAGCGATCGCTTTAACTGAAAAACATCAGCCAGATTTAGTCTTACTTGATTTGATCATGCCCGAAATGGACGGCTGCTCAGTCACTCAATATCTGCGCCAAAAATCTCAGTTTAGTCTTCTCCCCATCATTATTATTTCTGCCAGCACCTCAAATACAGATGAATCTCATTCTTATGAGGCAGGAGCAAGCTGTTTTCTGCCAAAACCATTGAATTTTGAGCAATTAATGCGTGTTATCGAACAACATTTGAATTTAGTCTGGATGACGGCGGAGGGTAGCGAGCGATCGCTAATCACCAGGCAGTTACCAGCAACTCAAAATGATGCTTTAATCATACCGCCTGTAGAGATCTTAACCAGGCTTAAGGAATTAATTATGCAAGGAGATATCCGAGGCAGTATCTCCTATGTCTCTTCCCTAGAGCATCAGCCAGAACTAGTTCCTTTTATCAAGCAGGTTACTCAACTTGCTGAAAGCTGTCAAATTAAAAAGCTCAAAGGTTTTATTAATCAGTATATTGAGAATTAGGAACTAGCAAATTTAAGCTTAGACTACTGGAATTGAGCAGAAACCAGAAGTATTTGCAAGACAGCGCTAGAATACTAAACTAAAATTGTCATTTGACAAAACCCTTTTTAATAAATCATTTTTTAAGCTCTTTAAGATTGCGATCGCTTTTTATTTTTTATGTTGACTTATCATCAGTTCCCATCACCTTATCTATCTCCAATATTTCCAGATACCGCCCACAGCTCAACC